>CALPLN020000120.1 GCA_943324415.2 Sediminibacterium ginsengisoli
AAATTAGCGAATGCACATTTTTGGTTAGCAACATTGGGAATTTTATTCTACGCCATTCCAATGTATTGGGCAGGATGGCAACAAGCTTCTATGTGGAAGCAATTCACGCCTACTGGTCAATTGAAGTATCAATTTCTAGAAACAGTTACTTATATGCGTCCATTTTACGCAATGCGTTCATTAGGCGGTTTACTTTATTTGACTGGTGCTATACTGGGTATGGTAAATTTATTTAAGACGATCGGAAAAGGAACACTAGTAGCGAACGAGGATGCAGAAGCACCAGCACTTGAAGCTACGCATGAAAAACATAAAGGAGAACATTGGCATAGATGGATTGAGCGTAAGCCAACGCTAATGTTAGTGATGTCTTTAATTGTGATTTTAATTGGCGGAGCAGTGGAGATGATACCAACTTTCTTGGTGAAGTCTAATGTGCCTACTATTAGCAGTGTAAAACCTTATACACCATTAGAATTGCAAGGACGAGATATTTATGTTAGAGAGGGTTGTTACACATGTCACTCTCAAATGATTCGTCCATTTAGAAGCGAGACAGAACGTTACGGCGAATATAGTAAGGCTGGCGAGTTCGTATATGATCATCCATTCCAATGGGGTAGTAAAAGGACAGGACCAGATTTGGCGAGAGAGGGAGCAGGTAACAATAAAAAATCAAATGCTTGGCATTTCAATCACTTAGATGAGCCAAGTGCGATATCAACTGGTTCGGTGATGCCTTCTTATGCATTCTTAATTGACCACGAACTAGATACCGCAACAACGGCATCTAAAATTAAAGCAATGCAAACCTTAGGTGTGCCATATGCTAGTGGATATGCTGAAATTGCCAATAAAGAATTGATGGATCAAGCAAAATTAATTGCTGCCAATTTGAAGCAAGATGGTATTGAAGTTGGTGCAAATAAAGAAATCATATCCGTGATTGCCTATTTACAAAGATTGGGTACAGATATCAATAAAAAATAACCATTAAACACAAAGCTATGTTCAGTTTTATAAAAAAATATACCGAGACAATGGAGCATTCTACCATCTATCCCATTTTTTCGTTACTTGTATTTGTGGTGTTTTTTGTAGGTGTTTTATGGTATGTCAAAGTAATGGATAAAAAAGAAGTAGATACGATTAAAAATCTACCCTTAGAAAACTAATCAGCTCCAAAATTTCAAACTATGTTATATAAGAAATATACAATTATGATGGTCCTTGCATTATTTGCAGTGTTTCCAGCTATTGCACAAGATACTCAAAAGGTAGTTTCTAGTACTACCAATTATATCGAATACTTGGTATTGACTGTTGCTTTATTATTGGTTGCGGCAATTTGGCTTTTATCTTCTATACTGATATTGCTTTCCAAGAAGGTGGTGGAGATAGCAAAACAAAATAAGACGTTTACGATTATTTTGACAATACTTGCTTCAGGTTTTGTGCTTCCAGCCTTTGCACAAGACGCAACATCGACTTCTGCTGATGCAACCGCTCAGGCGGCAAGTTCAACTGCTTATTATGGAGGATTGTCTCCAGTTTCATTTTGGACATTATCAACCGTATTGGTTTTGGAGTTAGTCGTAATTTTCGTCTTGCTCTATTTTATACGCAACCTATGGCGCATTTTGAATCCAGTTCCAGTTCCGGTCGCTGTTAGAACTACCCCATCATTTACTTGGCTAAAAACCACATGGGCAAGTTTAGATAAAAAGTTCTTTACAAAAGCGGCTCCAATTGAACAAGAAGCGGATATTATGTTGGATCATGATTATGATGGCATTAAAGAATTAGACAATGCATTGCCACCATGGTGGAAATATGGTTTTTATATCACCATTTTTGTAGCAATATTTTATTTCTTGAAATTCGAAGTTTGGCATACAGGTATGAACCCTACAGAAGAATACACCACAGAAATGGCAGAAGCAAAGGCAGAAACAGATGCTTACTTAGCGTCCATGAAAGAAAATGTAGATGAAAAATCTGTTGTGATGTTAGATGCTGCTGGCATTGCAACTGGTAAAGTGTTGTTTACTAAAACCTGTGTGGCTTGTCATAGTCCAAATGGAGGAGGTGGGGTTGGTCCAAATTTAACAGACAATTATGCCATTCATGGGGCGACGATTCAGGACATTTTCAAAACCATTAAATATGGTTATCCAGATAAAGGGATGCAGTCTTGGCAGTCAAATTTCTCTCCTATAGAGATGCAACAGTTGTCAAGCTATATAAAATCTTTGGTGAATACGAATGTGGCCGATGGAAAAGCGCCACAGGGCGATTTAATCAAAGAAATTGATGCAGCTCCAGTGACTGATTCAACGAATGTGACTACTTCATCAAAATAATGCAACAGAATCATAACGATATCAACTCAAACGACAATGAACGGGTAGCAAATTTAAAAAAAGAGCTACTCGATCAAGATTTCCGTGACGCTGTAGGCACCATTAGCAAGGAAGGGAACAGAAATTATATTTACCCTCAAAGGCCATTTGGGAAACTCTATAATTTGAGATCTTACTTTAGTTATTTTTATTTGATATTGTTCTTTACACTTCCATTTATCAAAATAGAAGGAGAGCCCATATTCTTATTTAATGTACTTGAAGGAAAGTTCATCTTTTTTGGTCAAATATTTTGGCCACAAGATTTTTTCATTTTCGCAATCGGTTTATTGACATTTCTAGTTTTTGTAATTCTATTTACTGTAGCATTTGGACGTTTGTTTTGTGGATGGGCATGCCCGCAGACGATTTTCATGGAAATGGTATTTAGAAAAATTGAATATTGGATAGATGGCGATGCCAATCAGCAAAAAAAACTAAAGGCAATGCCTTGGAACGCAGAGAAGATTAGAAAGCGAATTACCAAGATGGTGGTATTTTTCTTGGTATCATTTTTAATCGCTAATTTTTTCTTGGGTTACATCATTGGGATTGACAGGGTCGGCTTAATGGTTCAAGAAGGTGTCTTTATTCATTTTGGTGTCTTTAGTTCATTGATGATTTTTACTTTCATATTTTTCTTTGTTTACTATTGGTTTAGGGAGCAAGTATGTTTGATCGTATGTCCTTATGGACGACTTCAAGGGGTACTATTGGATCGTAATTCGATTCTTGTTGCCTATGATTATGTAAGAGGAGAACCAAGGGGTAAACTAAGTGATCCGACAGAAAATAAGGGCGATTGCATTCATTGCAGTGCTTGTGTCCGTGTTTGTCCTACAGGGATCGATATTAGAAACGGGACTCAGTTAGAATGTGTTAATTGCACTGCATGTATTGATGCTTGCGATGAAATTATGGATCATATTGACAAACCGAAAGGGTTGATTCTATATGCTTCTGAAAATAATATTGCACAAAAACAAAAGACAACGTATACCTGGAGACTGAAATTATATACGGGAGTGCTAGTATTGTTACTTTCATTCTTAGCAGTTTTATTAATTACGAGGGATGATGTGAGTGCAAGGGTATTAAGAACGCCGGGGCAGATGTACCAGAAGTTGCCTGAAAATAAGATTAGCAATTTGTACAATATCAAGCTTACAAATAAGACAAGGAGATTGATCCATTTGGATTTGAAGTTAGAAAATATAGAAGGGGAGATAAAATTAATCAACCCGGTGGATGTGCCTAAAGAATCTTATTATCAAACAAGCTTTTTTGTGATTTTAAAGAAGGGGGTTATAAGAAAGCGGAAAACTGAATTAAAAATCGGATTATACAATAAAGGGTCTCGAGTAGAAACAACAACTGCAATTTTTATCGCACCATCTTTATAAAAAATGAGTACAATGAAAAAATTCAATTGGGGGCATAAGATAATTTTTATTTATGGATTATTTGTGGCGGGTATTTTATTCATGGCCTACCAGTCATCAAAACAAAAATTTGATCTAGTAGAAAATGATTACTATGCCGCCGAACTAAAATACCAAGATGTAATTGATGCATCAGCAAGAGCAAAAGCTTTAGGCGGGGAGCTAATTGTTTATCAGGAAGGCGATTCTATTCAATTATTGTTGCCTGCTGTATTCAAAGGAGTAAATGTAAAGGGGAAAGCGCATTTGTATTATGCTGCAGACAAAAAACAGGACTTGAATTTCGATTTTGAAACTTTAGATGCAATCGCTGCGTTTAAAATGAACAATCATAAAAAAGGAAATTATACGATTAAGTTAAATATATCAAGATCGGGTGTTGTGTATTATTATGAGCAAAAAATATTTTTATAACAATGTTTAATAGTAACTTTTTGGAGATTGGGTTTTTCATGGGTTTACTTGGAAGTGTCCATTGCATAGGTATGTGTGGACCCTTAGTGATGGCACTTCCTATTTTAAACTTGAACCCATTCCAGAAAGCAATTGCTACTATTTTATACCATCTTGGTAAAATTACGACTTATGGATTGTTAGGTATTATTATCGGAGTTTTTGGCAAGCAAATACCATTTTACAACGTGCAACAACATCTTAGTATTGTTATAGGCATATTGATGTTGATGTATGTAGTTTGGGTATTTTATTTACACCCTAAGCAAAAACTAGGCTTCTTGCAATTGGATAGGATACAACAACCAATCATTGCGACTCTTGGAAAATTATTGAAACAAAACCGGGTAGGATCTTTCTTAATAATTGGATTATTAAATGGACTTTTACCTTGCGGCATGATTTACTTGGCATTGGGTTCTGCATGGACAAATCAGTCAGTGATACAAAGTGGTTTATTTATGATCTTCTTTGGCATTGGTACTTTACCTGCTTTGTTAATCGTTGCTTTTGGGGGGCAGTTAATGGGGTTTGCATTTAGACAAAAAATTCAAAAATCACTACCCATCCTACTTTTTAGTATGGGTGTATTGTTAATATTAAGAGGGATGAACTTGGGTATTCCTTACATCAGTCCTATGATTAAAAATGGCGCTTCAGTGGCTGCATGTCATAATTAAAGAAAATGAAAAAAGAACTTTTCATACAAGAATTGGCCTCTTTGATAAGAACCTTGGACTTTATCCAAGAGGAACAGGCATTTATAAAAAGGAAACTCACCGATTATATAGATACAATTGAAGCTGCAAAGCTTATTCAATGGGCCGAAGATATGCAGCAACAAATTTTGAATAGAGAAGCAGCCTTGCAATTGATAAAAAAAGATATTTTATTGCTCAAGGCAAGTGGGATTTCTGAGCCATTATTGCTAAAAAAAGACAAACAGCAAGTTAGTTATTTAGAGAACGAGTTCATTCAATGGAAACATGCAATTGATCAAAAACTGGATTCAGTTGATTCATTAGAGTCTTAGTTACATAGATGTGTTAACTTTTTTTCTTCTAGAATGGTTATTTTACCTTCTTTAATCGCTATTAATTTTTCTGCTTTAAAGTCACTTAATGTTCTAATTAAACTTTCAGTAGCAGTACCGGCAATATTGGCTAAGTCCTCTCTAGATATTGCCATTGAAAACAAATCTGCATCTTGTTGGTCATACTTTTTCTTTAAAGTCAGTAAAGCATCAGCCACTCTCTTTCTTAAACTATGATAGGCCAATGCTACAAGTTGATCCTCTTTTTCTGCAATATTATTGGCCAATAATTTAATTATTTTTAATGCAATTTCCTGATGCTGTGTCAATAAGTCTTCGAATTCCTTTTTTGGAATGATACGAATATTTGATTCTTCAAGTGTTTCTGCAAATTCAAAATAGGTCTTATTTTCTAGTAATGCGATATGTCCAAAAAAATCCCCTGCGGAAAGTAGACCAGTAATTAGTTCCTTGCCACCATCACTTGTTTTGTAAATTTTTACTTTCCCTGTTTGGATATAATATAATTTATTTGGATGTTGTC
>CALPLN020000121.1 GCA_943324415.2 Sediminibacterium ginsengisoli
GATGTGGTGGTCGTTTTTGAAGAAGATACGCCACTTAATTTAATCCAAACCCTCCTGCCAGATGTTCTAGTTAAAGGCGGCGACTATACCATCGATACCATTGTTGGCGCTAAAGAAGTGATTGCAAATGGAGGAAAAGTAATTATTAATCCAATTGTGGAAGGATTTTCCACGACAAATATTATTGAAAAAATAAAAAAATAACAATGCAATTTTTACAACAATTACAGATTCAAAAAGAAAACGAAGGTACCTCTACAGGTGCAGCATGGATTCAGAGTAAAGGTGAATTGATTTTATCTTTTTCTCCAGTAGACAATCAATTAATTGGTGCAGTTGCAACAACTGACAAAGCCGCTTATGAACAAGTAATTGAAACAGCCCAAAGTGCTTATTTGCAATGGCGTAATTGGCCAGCACCCAAAAGAGGTGAAGTTGTTAGACAGCTAGGCGAAGCGTTGAGAAAAGATAAAGAAGCTTTAGGTCAATTGGTGAGTTATGAAATGGGAAAGAGCTTACAAGAGGGCTTGGGAGAAGTACAAGAGATGATTGATATCTGCGATTTTGCAGTGGGTTTATCAAGACAGCTTTATGGATTAACTATGCATAGTGAAAGACCTTCACATAGAATGTACGAACAATGGCATCCAATGGGTATCGTTGGAATCATTTCTGCATTCAACTTTCCTGTTGCTGTTTGGAGTTGGAACGCTGCATTGGCATGGGTTTGTGGAAATGTTACTGTATGGAAGCCAAGTGAAAAAACACCATTGTGTGGCAATGCGATTCAAAAGATTGTAGAAAAAGTATTTGCAGACAATGATGTTCCAGAAGGCGTCAACAACTTAATACAAGGCGGACGTGAAGTGGGAGAATGGATGAGTAAAGATGCAAGAATACCATTGATTTCGGCCACAGGATCTACTCGTATGGGCAAGGAATTAAATAAAGAAGTAGCAGGCCGTTTAGGTAAAACAATTTTAGAATTGGGCGGAAATAATGCCATCATCATTACAGAACATGCCGACTTAGATATGTCATTGATTGGTGCTGTGTTTGGAGCTGTAGGTACTGCAGGACAAAGATGTACAAGTACAAGACGTTTGATCATTCATGAAAAAATTTATGACCAATTTGTTGAAAAACTAGTGAAGGCATACCAACAAATCAAAATAGGTAATCCATTGGATAGCAATAACCATATGGGGCCATTGATTGATAAGGATGCCGTAAAAATGTATTTACAATCTATTGAAGCCTGTGAAAAAGAGGGCGGCAAATTTATCGTTGAAGGCGGTGTACTTGAAGGAGCTGGATATGAAAGTGGCTGTTATGTTAAGCCATGTATTGCCGAAGCAAAACCTCAATATAAAATTGTGCAACATGAAACTTTTGCGCCTATTTTATATCTACTAAAATATACAACGATCGAAGAAGCGATTGCCATTCAAAACGACGTTCCTCAAGGATTGTCCTCTGCAATCATGACGTTGAATATGAGAGAATCCGAATTGTTCCTATCTGCAAAAGGAAGTGATTGCGGTATTGCGAATGTAAATATTGGAACAAGCGGAGCTGAAATTGGCGGTGCGTTTGGTGGCGAAAAAGAAACAGGTGGTGGACGAGAAAGTGGTTCTGATGCATGGAAAGCCTACATGCGTAGACAAACCAACACGATTAATTGGAGCACCCAATTGCCATTGGCTCAAGGTATCAAATTTGATTTTTAATTTCTACTATGTTAAAATATGCGTTTACATTTTGTTTGTATACCTGTTCCCTATTTGCATGGGGACAGGATGCAAAATTTTGGCATTGGAAAGATCTTGAAAAAGAGGGCGTCCATGGCGTGAGTCTATTTAAGGCTCAGCAGCTTTTAATAGAGTCAAAGTTAAAACCGACTCCCATCGTCATTGCCATTTTGGATGGAGGAATTGACACAAACCATCATCAAATCAGACCCTTACTATGGAACAATCCTAAAGAAATTCCAGGCAATCAAATAGATGATGACAAGAATGGATACATAGATGATATTCATGGTTGGAATTTTTTAGGCAATGCTACCGGACAAAATGTAGACAAAGCCTCTGATGAAAAATCAAGGATCTACCACCGTTATAAAAATGAATTCAAACAAGAAGAGTTAGATAGTGTAAACTGGGATGCTAAAAAGAAAAGCACTTATACATCCTGGCGACAAGCAGCGGCTGAAATTGTTTTTACAGAGGAGGATGCCGACAACCTGGCTTTTATTAAAATGGCTAAGAATGCCGTGGTTAAGATGGGTTTTATTTTAATCAGAGAAATGGAGGATAGTAACTTTACTGCAGAAAAATTAGAAACTTATCAGCCTATTGGCAAAATCACAGCAGATACCAAGATCTCCTATCTGAGGACATTACAAGCACTTGGAATTGATAGGATGAATGGGCATCAATCTATTGTGGATGATTTAAATGAATATATTGCTGGAAAAGAAAAAGCAGCAATCTCCTTAGAGACGCCTCCAGAAGACATCAGAAAGTTGATCATTAAAGACCGATATGAAGATTTAAAAGATCAATATTATGGCAATAACAATATCACTGGGCCAAATGCCAAACATGGAACACATGTCGCAGGACTTGCTGCTGGTATCATAGACACCATTTTCACGAAATCAAATTTCAACAATCCTATCAAATTAATGGGCGTACGTGTGGTTCCTGACGGAGATGAATATGACAAGGATATTGCCTTAGGGATTCGCTACGCAGTCAATAATGGCGCCAAAATAATCAATATGAGTTTTGGCAAATCCTTCTCTCCAGAACAAGCTTGGGTAGATAGCGCTATTCGATATGCTGCATCAAAAGATGTACTCATTATTCACTCTGCAGGGAATGAATCTTATGATTTAAATAACAAAACTGTATACCCTAGCCCTTACTCCTCTTCATTTAATAACAAAGCAATTAATATGATTACAGTGGGTGCGAGCAGCGACCCTATCATAGCAGAAAGTCTCTTGACGGACTTTAGTAACTATGGAAATCAAATTGTTGATTTGTTTAGCCCAGGCAATAAAATCTATTCAAGCCTACCCAATCAAACTTATGGCTTTACGAATGGAACGAGTATGTCTGCTCCAATCTTAAGCCATATTGCCGCTATTGTTAGAGCTTATTTTCCAAAACTTAGCGCAATTGAAGTAAAAGCGATTCTTTTGCAAAGTTGTTGGAAGCCAGAAGACGAAAATTCAATCTTCCCTATTCCACAAAAAGACCAATCAAAAAAACTTAAAGAGCTAAGTGCAGAGGGTGGTATTATCAATGCCGCTTTATGTATACAAAATGCCATAAAATTTCAATCAAATAAAAATAAAAAATAACAAGAATACATGTCTAGACCAAGCACAACAGAGTACGCCCCATTTTATCAAACTTATATCAATTATACGAGTGGTAAAGATTATGAGATTTTAGTAAAACAATACCATGACAGACTAGTGGATTCATGGAATGCTATACCGCTTGAAAAAATCAAATATGCTTATGGCCCAGAAAAATGGACGATCCAGCAAATGTTCCAACATGTAATAGATACAGAAAGAATCTTTGCTTATCGCGCACTTGCCATCGCAAGACAAGACAAAACAGCCTTGCCTGGTTTTGACGAAAATAGCTACGCAGCGAATGGAGATGCCAGTCATCGCAACTGGAAGGATATGTTAATTGAATGGAGAACAGTTAGACAAGCCACCAATTTATTATTCGCTTCATTCACACCAGAACAAATGAAAACTAAAGGAAATGGGAATGGACATGAAATTTCAGTAAATGCAATTGGATTCATCATTTTTGGTCATGCGCTACACCACTTACATATACTAAAGGAGCGTTACGATATATAATAATTGACAATGAAACTAGTGATACGAGTTTCATTAGAAGCATTCAAAAATCTCGTATAAAAAAAGAACCCCTAACATAAATTAGGGGTTCTTTTTTGCCTTAAGGCCAAGCTCTATTTTTGAAGGGGAATTAGATTACCCAATCCTAAATTATTTACTTGCATATATGTGCACCGCTAATTGTACTTGAGAATCAATTGCGCCTACTCCATAGTTCATTCCGAATAAAGTTCTATCAAAAGGGAAGAAAGCTTCTGCAAAGAAACCTTTTTCATCTGCATTTCTGATGATGGCTTCAAAGCTGATTTCTTTAGTGATACCCTTTAAAGTAACTGAACCTGTTAAAGTTGCTTTATCAGCTGATGTATACTTTACAGTAGTAATGTTAAATGTAGCTTCGCCGTATTTAGCAACATCAAAAAAGTCAGCAGTTGTTAAATGACCTAATAATTTATCTCCTGCAGCATCGGTTACTTTCATTGCAGCAACATCTACCACAAATGAACCACCCACCAATTTACCTGCATCAATTTTAACTGATCCAGACTTTACTGGAATAGTACCAGTATGGAAATCGTTCTTTTTAGAACCGGTAAAATCTACCTTGCTCTTTTGAGCTGTAACTGTGAATGTTTCTACTTGTTTAGTAGAGGTTGGATTGTTAAAAGAGAACAATACCACTGTCGCCAAAGCGAAAGCCGAAGAAAGAATGATTTTTTTCATATTTGTTGTTTTAGGTTTTATTAAATTTTATACCAAATACTATAACAAAGAAGGATACAAATTGTTTAGCCTTTGGCGTCTATCTTTCAAAATTACATATCAATGTTTAAACAACAAAATATATTTTTCAATCAATTTCCCCCTCATAATCTGCATATTATCTATTATCTTCGCCAAAATTACTAACTATGAACCTGCATGAATATCAAGCAAAAGAATTGCTTAAAAAGTACAATGTTCCTGTTCAAGAAGGTGTAGCCGTTGATAACGTTAAAGACGCTGTAGCTGCCTACCAAAAAATTGCAACAGAAACGAATAACAAATTTGCTGTAGTTAAAGCACACATCCACGCAGGTGGTCGTGGAAAGGGTAAAATTAATGGATCAGAACAAAGAGGTGTCGCTGTTGGAAAATCAGCAGAAGACATTGAAAACTTTGCAAAAAATATCCTTGGTGGTACCTTGGTGACCATTCAAACAGGTGCAGCTGGTAAATTGGTAAGTAAAATTTTAGTAGCTCAAGACGTATATTATGATGGGCCTCAACCAACAAAAGAATTATACCTCTCTATCCTATTAGATCGTGCAAAAGGCATGAATGTAGTGATGTATAGCACAGAAGGTGGTATGGATATTGAGGAAGTTGCACATAATACGCCAGAAAAAATATTTAAAGAGTGGGTACACCCAGGTGGTGGCTTACAAGGTTTCCAAGCAAGAAAAATCGCTTTCAATTTAGGTTTAAGCGGTGATGCATTTAAAAGTTGCGTGAAGTTTGTTACCAATTTATACAACGCATACGTAGGTTTAGATTGCGGCATGTTAGAGATCAACCCTTTATTCAAAACTTCAGATGATAAAATCATTGCAGTAGATTGTAAGATGAATATCGATGATAGCGCCTTAATGCGTCATCCTGATTTATTAGCAATGAGAGATGTAACAGAAGAAGATCCAACAGAAGTTGAAGCTGGTGAATTCAATTTGAATTTTGTAAAACTAGATGGCAATGTGGGATGTATGGTGAATGGTGCTGGCCTGGCAATGGCTACCATGGATATGATTAAATTAAACGGAGGAGATCCTGCAAACTTCCTCGATGTAGGGGGTTCTGC
>CALPLN020000122.1 GCA_943324415.2 Sediminibacterium ginsengisoli
ATGCCAATTGCTCAGCAATACGAGGTCTTAATAAATTGTAAATCACAATGGCGATATTTTCGGCCGATGGATTTAAATTTTTAAACAACTCGGTGTCTAGGTTTAAATTTTTGTGATCAAATCGGGAGATAACTTCTTCTTCAACCATCTTGCTCAAGTCCTTGGTGTTGATTACAAATCCAGTAATTGGATCTGGCACCCCTACTACTTTTACAATTAAGTCATAGTTATGTCCATGGTAATTAGCATTACTACAAGCACCAAAAACACGTTTGTTCTCTTCGTCTGTCCAATCTGCACAATACAATTTGTGTGCGGCATTAAAATGCTCTTTTCGATATACCGCAACTTGATGTTCCATAATTCCTAATTAAGAGGATAAAGTTAATATATATAGAACAAGGAATAGGCAATATTGTTTAACTTAAATGCAATTAAATTAAACAATACGCCTTGAAAGCCTATTTTGTTGATTCTTTTAATGATTATTATCCGAAATATTCCACAAATATGCGTGGTGTCTCGTATAATTTGATGCAATGCAAATGCACTTCTGCAGGAATATGTGGTTGTAATTGTGCCCAAATGGCAATCGCAAGGTTCTCGGTTGAACATATTTTACCTTCCATAAAAGGCACATCTAAATTAAGGTTCTTATGATCTAAGGGGTCTATGACATGCTCTTTAATGATACTGCTTAGCTTCTTGACATCAAACAAAAAACCAGTCTCGGCATTAGGTGTACCCTTTATAGTGACCAATAACTCGTAATTATGTCCATGCCAATTTTCATTTGCACATACGCCAAACACCAGCTCATTTTTCTCTTTAGTCCAATTTGGATTAGATAATTTATGTGCTGCGTTAAAATGTTCTACTCGAGTTAGGTATACCATCACCGTTTATTTTTGCAAAGATATAAATTTGATGGAACTTTATCCCATGAGAGTCATTATATCTGCAGCAACTAATGGGGAATGGATGCCCCTTTTTCAGAAAATCAACCCAAAATTCGTCACTCCGAACAAAAAGTTCTCAGTAGGATTTCATGAATCTGGCGTAGGTATGCTTGCAAGTAGTGTTTCATTGGTCAAAATGGTCGTTCAAGAAACGCCATCGTTGATCATCCAGATGGGCGTAGCTGGGAGCTTGGACCCAAAAATCCCCTTAGGTAAAGTAGTCGTGATTAAAGAGGATGTTGTCGGTGACTTAGGTGTAACTGAAAATAAACAATGGAAGGATTTATTTGATTTAAAGTTAGATGGCGCAAATGATGCCCCTTTTGAAAAAAAGTCTTTACCCAATTATTGGTTGAATCAATATAACCTGCTGAAATTGCCAACAAAAAAAGGGGTTACCATCAACACAATTACGACTGATAAAAAAATCATAGAAAGGTATCGTACTAAATATAAAGCACAGATTGAATCCATGGAGGGTGCCGCCTTACATTATATAGGGAGGGATTTAAATATTCCGTTTATTCAAATTCGTGCAGTCTCTAACTATGTAGGTGAACGCAATAAAGCTAAATGGAAAATGCAGGAAGCCATTTATCAATTGAACGAAACCGTTTTACAATATGTGGATGCATTATCAAAAATGGAACAGTAATGAAGACAATTGAACTTGGCTTTTCTCCTTGCCCCAACGATACTTTTATTTTTGATGCCTTAGTCAATCATAAAATTGATACCAAGGGTTTTGAATTTAATTTACACCTTGAGGATGTACAAACCCTTAATGAGTGGGCATTACAAGGCAAGCTGCCTTATTCAAAAATTAGTTACGGAGTTTGGCCAAATTTAAAAAATCAATATCAACTATTAAATAGCGGTGGGGCTTTAGGAAAAGGTGTAGGACCGCTCTTAATCTATAAAGGCGCTCAACCTGACCCTTCTACCATGCGAGTTGCCATTCCAGGCATCAATACCACAGCACATTTGTTATTTAGTCTTGCGTTCCCGGAAGTAAAAAATAAAGTTTTTTTAGTCTTCAATGAAATAGAGGATGCGGTGCTCACAGGCAAAGTGGATGCTGGTGTGATTATTCACGAGAATAGATTTACGTATGCAGATAAAGGATTAAGCAGGTGGATGGATTTGGGTCATTATTTTGAAACCACTTTTAACGCACCCATTCCCCTAGGTGGAATTATTGCAAGAAAAGATCAACCACAAGAGGAAATAAAAATCATGGATGCTTTAGTCCGTGAAAGTGTGGAATATGCTTTCAAGCACAGTTACGACCTTCTTCCTGAATTTGTCAAAAGCCATTCCCAAGAAATGTCGGAGCAAGTGATGCGTCAACACATCGATTTGT
The DNA here is from genome assembly GCA_943324415.2 of Sediminibacterium ginsengisoli. Classification (GTDB taxonomy): domain Bacteria; phylum Bacteroidota; class Bacteroidia; order Chitinophagales; family Chitinophagaceae; genus Sediminibacterium; species Sediminibacterium ginsengisoli_C. The sequence goes on from CALPLN020000122.1 coordinate 2,323, forward strand.
ATGTGAACGATTTCAGTATCGATATGGGCGAAACAGGTAGAAACGCAATTACTAGATTAGAGGAAGTTTATCTGAAGATGGTGAATGGCTAAATCTAAGGTTTTAATGCTTTAGCGTAGGCCGCCAATACCCTCGCACGCGCCTCCTCATGAACCACAATTGGTTTAGGATAAGTCAAACTGTCTAATTCAGGAACCCATTTACGGATATATTGTAATTGTTTGTCAAACTTTTCTGTTTGTAATCTTGGGTTGAATACCCTAAAATAAGGTGCAGCATCACATCCACTTCCACTAGCCCACTGCCATCCCCCATTGTTTGCTGCAAAATCAAAGTCCAATAATTTTTGAGCAAAATAGGCCTCACCCCAGCGCCAATCAATTAAAAGGTGCTTGGTCAAGAAACTAGCTACAATCATACGAACCCGATTGTGCATAAATCCAGTGGTATTCAGTTCTCTCATTCCGGCATCCACAATTGGATACCCCGTTTGTCCTTTACACCAGGCTTCAAATTCTTTTTCATTGTTGCGCCACTCTATGAAATCATACTGAGCTCTAAAAGATTTGCCCTCCGCTACATGTGGAAAATGCCACAAGATCATATGGTAAAAATCGCGCCAGATGAGTTCGTTTAAATAGGTGGTATTGAGAGAGGCCGTTTCCATCGCTAGCTGTCTTACCGAAATGGTACCGAATCTTAAATGCATCCCAAGGTGCGAAGTTCCTCCCTCGATGGCAGGAAAATCCCTTTGGGTGGTATAGTTTTTCACTGTGGCTTCTTTCCACTTTTTTGCAGGTACCACCAAATCAGTTGACTCAAATCCCATGTCTTTTAAACTTGGAATCGGTAACGGCTTGGTGTCTAAAAAATGTTCTACGCCTTTTTCCGAAGGCAATAATTTAGAAGGATTTACTTCCCATGCAGCCTTCCATTTTCTAGAATAGGGAGTGAATACAGTATAAGGTTTTCCATCCTCTTTGGTGACTTCTGACTTTTCAAAAATCACTTGATCCTTATAAGAATGGAACTCAATTTTATCTTTAATTAAATATGAAGTGATATTTGTATCTCTTTGAATACCATATGGTTCGTAATCTTGATTAACAAAAACAGAATGTACTTTATATTGCTTTGTCAGCTCCTCGAACGCGGTAGCTGGAGTTCCGTAATGCACCCACATCGACTTGCCTTTTGAGGTCAAATCTGCCTGTAATTCAGTGATGGTTTGATGAATAAAATCGACTCTACGATCTGCCTTATCTTCTAATTTGTCTAGAATGAATTTGTCAAAAACGAAAATAGGCAGCACTTTGAGGTCTAGTTTTTGAGCCAACTTAAGGGCATGGTATAACCCAGTATTGTCTTTAAACCTCAAATCTCTTCGGAACCAAAATAGAATAACGGATGGACGCATAGTAAAAGAATAACATTTTATGCCACAAATAGTTGATTGGCAAGCTCAATTTATCAATTAATAATTAATTTAGTGCATGCAAATTAAAGCGTTCATCCAAAGCCTTGAGGACTGGGCTCCACTCCAATATCAAGAATCATATGATAATTCAGGGCTTATTGTGGGCGATCCAGAGGTGAATTGCACTGGCATTTTATGCTCCTTAGATTGTACAGAAGCGGTGATAGAGGAAGCCATTCAGAAAGGATGTAACCTGATTGTGAGTCATCACCCGATCATTTTTAAAGGGATCAAGCAATTTAGCAAGGACCATTATGTCAATCGAACTGTCTTAAAAGCCATCCAAAATAACATCGCCTTGTATGCGATTCATACCAATTTGGACAATGTAATACATGGGGTAAATAGCACCCTTGCAGACCGATTACACCTTGAAAATAGAAAAATTTTAGCCCCAATTCCAGGACTTTTTGACAACAATGGACAGGCGGTAGGCGCTGGTTTAGTGGGGGAACTACCCCTTGAAACGGAGCCCGAGGCCTTTGTAAAATGGGTTAAAGCCCAATTCAACTTAAATGTCATTAAGCACACTAAATTTATTAATAAAAACTTGATTAACATAGCTTTATGTGGTGGTAGCGGAAGTTTTTTATTAGATCAGATTAAGGCACAAAAAATAGATTGTTTTATCACAAGCGATCTTAAATACCATGATTTTTTTGAGGCAGATGGAAAGTACCTATTGATGGATATTGGACATGGTGAAAGTGAACATTTTGTTCCTGCACTAATTGTTGACTATTTAAAGCGTAAATTCCTTACCTTTGCCGTCCTCGAATCTGAGGTGAAAACGCAACCTATAAGCTACTTAAAATAAAACATTCATATGGCATCAGTCAAAGACTTTTCAGTAGAAGAAAAATTAGTAAATCTTCACAAACTTCAAACCGTAGACAGCAGTATCGACCAGATCGAAATTCTTCGTGGTGAGCTACCTATGGAAGTGAAGGACTTGGAAGATGAAGTTCAAGGATTGGTGAACAGACAAACTAGAATCGAAGAAGAGATCAATGGTATCACCGAATTTATTGAAAGCAAAAAAGCGGCTATCAAAGAAAGCGAAGAGTTAATCGGTAAATACGAGAAGCAAAGCGAAAACGTAAAGAACAACCGTGAGTTCGAAGCAATCAACAAAGAATTAGAAATGCAAGGTTTGGAAATCAAACTTGCTGAAAAACATATCCGTGACGCAAACGAAGAATTGGCTGAAAAGATCAAGACTTTAGATGCTGCAAAAAAGACAATCGCTGTTAAAGACGGTGTATTGACACACAAGAAAAGCGAATTAGAGAAAATCATCGCTGATACAGAGATTGAAGAGAAAGAATTAAGATCAAAGAGCGAAGAAGCAAGAGCACATATCGACGAGCGTTTATTGTATAGCTATGACCGTATCAGAAACTCTTACCGTAATGGATTAGCGGTTGTTACCGTAGAGCGTGATGCTTGTGGTGGATGTTTTAATTCTATCCCTCCTCAACGTCAAAGCGAAATTCGTTTACACAAGAAGATCATCGTTTGTGAGAACTGTGGTAGAATCTTGGTAGAAGGTGAATTAGAAGATAAAGAAGCTTAATCTTTTTAAGTTTTAAAATATTCCCAGAAAGGGTAGCCAAACGGCTACCCTTTCTTATTTTTACAATATGAGAAACTGCGTTGTGCTTACTTTAGCCTTTATCCTTATTACTTCGAGTCATGCTTTTGGACAATATCAATATAACTGGACTCCGCGTACCCAAAAGATCTATGAGTCCATCACGAGCTTACGTATCCCTGAAGCAAGGGCGCTGATTAACCAAGATAAAAAAGCCAACGCGTCCAATCTCATCTACCCCCTACTTGAAAGCTATGCCGATTTTTACCAATTATTTTTAAACGAGAATAGCGCAGAATACAAGCTTGTTTATCCAGTTTTTGAACAA
>CALPLN020000123.1 GCA_943324415.2 Sediminibacterium ginsengisoli
CATATCAAACCTTATATCTCTAGTGCGAGTGCCGGATTGTTAAAGCATTTTACAGAAGGTTATAGCCATGGCATTACAGTAACCTGCCCGGGTTTTTATGGACCTCAGGGAAGGATGTTGAGATTGCCTTTAAAGATGCCGAATTTGGTAGATCAAATGACAAGTTTCCGTTTTGGGAATCATCATATTGCTAACTTCGAAATGGAAACGAGTGCTATTTATGGCTTGTGTAATTTATTGGGGCACCAATGTTTAAGTATCAATGTCATTGTGGCCAATAGAGTGAAGAAAGAATTTAGCAAGGATGGTGCAAAAGCAGTAGACCATATGATTCAAAAAAGCTTGGGCATAATTGCTGGCATTTAATCATTTAAAATTAGTACCAAATGGATATTCAATTTTCAAAATACCAAGGCACAGGCAACGACTTTGTGATTATAGACAACAGAGATGGCAATATTTCATTGTCCAATCAACAAATTGCCTTTTTATGCGACCGAAGATTTGGTGTAGGTGGGGATGGATTGATGCTATTGGGAACGGCAACTGGTTATGATTTCTCCATGACTTACTACAATGCGGATGGCACAGAAGGGACCATGTGCGGAAATGGCGGTAGATGTTTAGTGCAGTTTGCGTATGACAATGGTATTGTAAAAGATCAATATTTATTCATCGCCATTGATGGCCCACACGAAGCGATCATTCACCAAAATGGATGGGTGCATTTAAAAATGATTGACGTGAATGAAGTTGAAACAGGCGATCATTTTTATGTAACCAACACAGGTTCGCCACACTATGTTAAGTTAGTGGAGGGGGTAGAAAATTTTGACGTACTGACTGAAGGCAAATCCATTCGCTTCAATGATCGATTTAATAAAGAAGGCATCAATGTTAATTTTATTGAATTTCAAAAAGACCACTTATTTGTGCGCACTTATGAAAGAGGGGTAGAAAATGAAACATTTAGTTGTGGTACCGGTGTGACTGCTGCAGCCATTGCAACCCATTTACATAAAACAGGCGAACACCATGTTGCGATTCAAACATTGGGCGGCAAACTAGCTGTGAGTTTTAATCACCTTGGGGGTGGCCATTTTAAAAATATTTGGCTTCAAGGACCTGGCACATTGGTATACAAAGGAACTATTCATCTTAAATAATTAATTCATGCCCTTATTCAATGTTCGCGTTTATGGTATTTTAATTGATGCTGCAAACAGATTATTAGTAAGTGACGAATATATCAAAGGAGATTATTTTACAAAACTTCCAGGCGGTGGTTTAGAATTTGGCGAAGGCACGAGGGAATGTTTAGCTAGAGAGTATATGGAAGAGACAGGATTAACGGTTACAGTGGGAGATCATTTTTATACCACTGATTTTTTTCAAATGTCTGCCTTTAAGAAAACAGATCAGATTATTTCTATTTACTATTATGTACACTGTGACGACCTTTCTGTGATTAGAACAACCACTACCCCATTTGATTTTACCCCAGAACAAGTTGCAGACCCCAATGGTACTGCTGAATCTTTTAGATGGGTAGAATGGGAAAACCTAAGCGAAGAGACGATGCACTTGCCCATCGATAAAGTAGCCATAAAATTATTGAAGGAACAATTTTCGGTTTAATTAAATATCGGCTTCTTCGCCCATTGCTTCTAATTTCATTTTTCGAGCGGTGTCTGCACCCACATAATTTTCGATGCGATTTCTCATTAAATGAATTAAAGGTGTCAATACAATTGCCATGGTGAACTTGTAGATATAATTCACCACACCTACTGCTAAGACCGTAGACCATGACCATCCATTTCCTATTTTGAAAGCGATAATGAGTACAACAAAACTATCTACCAATTGAGAAACCACCGTTGAACCAGTGGATCTTAACCAAATCATTTTTTCTCCTGTTATTTTTTTGATCTGATGAAAGATAGTTACGTCAATCAATTGACTGACCATGAACGCAATGATACTTCCTATGATGATCCACATCCCTTGTCCAAAAATGGCTTCAAAAGCCAATTGCATACTTGGTACCCCATTTTGCATTTTCGAATCTACCCAAAAACTAGCTGGCGCTGCAGACATCGCTAAATAAAACATCAGGAAAGCGTAACTAATTAACGCCACTGCAATTAAGCTGATTCTTCTCACCGCTTTGGGGCCATAATATTCATTCACAATATCCGTGATGACAAATTCCAAAGGCCACAATAACACACCACAGGTTAAATTGAATGCCAATCCAGATTCCCCAAACAAAGTCAAGTTCATTGGCTTAAAACCAAAAACCGACTCTAATGAAAAGATCTTGCCCCCTATACATTCAGCGATCAAAGCGTTAGCGACAAAAAAAGCAGTGATGCCCAGGAACAATTTAGTGGGCTTGTTTTTTAATATTTGATGAATCATACTTGTATTTATATAAATAATAGGGCTATTTGAACTACTAACATACCAAGGTTAAAAATAGTTTGCCATTGAGGTAAAATAATGACTTTTTTTTGTAGGAAATGAATTAAAAGGATAAACGCAAAAATAAGGTTTACAAAAGGGGCCAATTCCAAGCCCATCACCGCAATGAATTGAGCAATATCTCGGGGAATTTTCATCCAGGTAATGAATAGAAATAGGGTCGACAGCAAGTATACCAGATTGGCGATGATTGCTACTTTTGAAATAAAGGCCAAGATGGGACTACGCTGCATAATGTTGATATTTACAAGTCATTAAAAGTACAAAAAAGCCTATTTAGTTGTAGGTTTGTTTTACAATAAAAACCTATGTTGAAAACCATCTTCAAGTCGGCACTACCCCACCTATTGGCCATATTCGTTTTTGCTATTGTAGCAATTGTATATTGTAAACCTGCCATCGAAGGCAAAGTCTTACAACAATCGGATGTGACACAATGGAAAGGCATGGCCCAAGACGCCCTAAACTATAAAGCACAAAATGGCACAACGCCTTTGTGGACCAATAGTATGTTTGGTGGAATGCCCACTTTTCAAATTACTGGGATACCCGTTAGTCCCTATTCCATTGGTGCTTTAGATGGTATTTTTACATTGCGTTTAGCAGAGCCTGTAGGTTTGTTTTTTCTAGCTAGTCTTTGTTTTTATTTTTTAGCACAAGTACTTGGCTTCTCTACTCTAATAGGTATCATTGGCGGACTGGCTTATAGTTATGCCACTTACAATCCAATCATTGTTGTGGTTGGACATATGACCAAGATGCATGCAATCGCTTATCTACCATTCTTTATTGGCGCTATTTTATTGATCTTTCAAAAGAAATATTACTTAGGAGCTATCTGTACCGCAATTGCAACAGCCTTGTTTGTACAAGCCAACCACTTACAAATAAATTATTATGGTCTGATCATTGTATTGGTCATGTCCTTGTATTATTTAGTGATTTGGATTAAAGCAAAAGAATATACCCATATCCTTAAAACTGTTGGCTTTAGTTTAATTGCAGGCCTAATGGGATTGGCAGTCAATGCCATCATGTTGATGAGTACTGCAGAGTATGGCAAAGCCTCCATAAGAGGTGGCAGTGCATTGGCTACAAAGGATAGTAAAATTACCAATACAGGGTTAAACAAAGAGTATGCATTAAGCTATAGCATGTTTTTATCAGAGCCTTTAGTTATGATGTTCCCTCATGTATATGGCGCATCAAGTGACCCTAATTTAGTAGACCCCGCTAAATCAAAAGCCATTGAAGTGTTACAACAAATGCAACCTGAAGTTGGTCAGCAATTGCAATCTTTCTTGCAGTTTTATTGGGGCGGGATTGGCTTCACTGCAGGTCCTCCTTATGTTGGTATCATTATCTGTTTCTTTGCATGCATCGGATTTGGAAGCAATACAAACCCAAATCGTTGGTGGATAGGTGGAGTCATCGTTTTATCTATCTTACTCGCAGCAGGATCCTACTTCGAAACTTTCAATGTATTTATTTTAGAACATTTGCCTTTGTACAATAAGTTCCGTGCGCCAAGTATGATACTTGTAATACCCACTTTATTGATTGGTGTGTTGGCGATGTATGGTATCAATGCGACATTAAAAGCAAACAATTTTAAAAGTTTTATTGATGCGCATAAAATTGGATGGATCACGCTTGGTTTAATCTTAGTGGCCATCTTAGGCTTGTATTTTACATCTGATTTCAAATCAGAGAGTGAAAAACAGTTGATGAGTCAGATTATGCAGATTCAAGATCCTAATCAAAAAGCAGCATTTGAAACACCTGCTAGAGATATGGTCAATGCCATTGCAGAAGACCGTAAAGGTTTTATCGAATCAGACTTAACTAGAGCACTCATTTTTATGGGCATTGCCTTCTTACTCATCTTCCTATACCTTAAGCAAACGATTCAGCAAACTGTATTTATCATTGGTGTTGGTTTATTGGCATTGGTTGATCTATTCCAAATCAATGTGCAATACCTAAAGCCTAGTCAGTTTGTGGAAGCAACCGAAAATGAGAATGTATTTGCGCTAACTGCTCTTGACAATGCTTTGTTAAAAGACACAAGCAACTATAGGATTATAGATTTAAGACGTGGCGTACAAAATGCCTTTAACGAAGGAGCCATCATGGCCTACCACCACAAATTAGTAGGAGGCTACAATCCAGCTAAACTAAGTATCTACCAAGATTTAATAGAGAACCAATGGTACCGATTTCCTAACTGTTTGCCTACTTTGAATATGATGAACACCAAGTACATTATCACAGGCAATATGGCTTCGGATACAATACCGAATCCAGACGCTTTGGGGAATGCCTGGTTTGTGAAAGGTATCCAATATAAAAAAGGACCTAGAGCTGTCATGGATCACCTAAGCTTTTTCAATCCAAAAGATACCGCAGTCATTGACGAGCAAGATAAAACAGAAGCGTTATCTGGATTACAATTGGACTCCAGTGCAAAGATTCAGCTAATAGACAATCAAAACGATGTACTATTCTATTCAGCAAAAACGAATGCCAAACAATTAGCCGTATTTAGTGAGATTTATTATCATGATGGATGGAAAGCCTATATCGACGAACAAGAAGCACCTATCCTTAAAGTCAATTATGTACTTAGAGGTTTGGTGATCCCTGCTGGAGATCATAAAGTGAGATTTGAATTTAAGCCAGCTTCTGTGACTAGGGCAAAACAAATTGCCGGTGTTGCTTCAATACTTCTTTGGATCGCCTTCATCGCATTTATTGCAATGACGATTCAGCAGTTTATCAAAAAGCAAAACTCAGCGCAATAATGTTTGTATCTGTTGTTATTTGTAGTTACAATCGCGCTGCTTATATCGGAGCAGCATTGGATAGCTTGTACCTTCAAACTGCATCAAAAGATGATTTTGAAGTCATTGTGGTGGACAATAATTCAAGTGATGGAACTGATCAGGTTTTCATGACATGGCGTGCAGCCAATCCGGATGGCCACTTTAATTACTCCACGGAAACTAAACAAGGTGCTTCCTTTGCTAGAAACAAAGGTGCTGCAATTGCGAAAGCAGAGTGGTTATGCTTTATGGACGATGATGCGATTGCTACACCAGACTATATCCAAAATATCATTCGACATACGCAAAGCCACCCAACTGTGGTAGGATTTGGTGGCAAGATTATTCCAAAATATATTCCAG
>CALPLN020000124.1 GCA_943324415.2 Sediminibacterium ginsengisoli
AGCAGGTAACGGTAATGGTTCTGGGAATGGAGGCGACATCAATGTTACACCTGGTGCTAAAGGAACTACGGGAGTTTCAGGAATTGTAAAAGTAAATGGCCAAGTTCAAATAACCGGAGGAACACCTGGTTTAGATAAGGTATTAACATCAGATGCAAATGGGTTAGCTACATGGAATACTTTACCAGTTTCTGTAACTAATTTAACTACAATAGGAAGTACTTCTAATGCAAATGGTGCAACGATTTCTGGAACTACATTAAATTTAGAGCCTGCTAGTGTTAGTTTTGGTGGTATTGTAACTACAGGTACACAGACATTTGCTGGTGCAAAAACATTTTCTAGTGATATCATTGCGCCAAATTTCTTAGGTAACGCAACAACTGCAATTACAGCAGGGAATATAACTGCAACAACTAATACAACTTTAACTTCACTTACTAATTTAGCATCGGTTGGAACTATCACATCTGGAACATGGAGTGCAACTGAAATTGCCATTGCAAAAGGCGGAACGGGTGCTACAACTGCAACTGGAGCTTTAACAAATTTAGGGGCTGAAGCAAGTGTAAATAAAAGTACAGCGACTGATTTAGGTAGTACCAATCCAAGTGATGTATTATTCCCATCTCAAAAAGCAGTTAAAACTTATGTAGATGCACAAACTGCAGCTGCTGGTGTATCGGACGGAAGTATTACCAATGCAAAATTAGCTGGCAGTATCACAGCATCTAAATTAGTCGGAACTGATATTACAACCGTAGGTACAATCACAACAGGTGTTTGGAGTGGAACTGCTATTGCTATAGCCAATGGTGGTACAGGATCTACTACAGTAACAGGCGCAAAAACAAATTTAGGATTAAACAATGTTGAAAATACTGCTTTGAGTACTTGGGCTGGTTCAACAAATATTACATCAGTTGGAAATTTAACGGCTATTTCGAAAACATTTATGTTCCAGGATTTAATACTTGGATATGGTAACCCTAATGCAGCAAAAATTTCAACAGATGCGAATAACAAGTATATTTCATTCTATCCAAATATTAATGTTGAGTCCACAAGAATGTGGCCTAGTGGTAATGTGACCATACAACCGGGCGGCACATTTGTAGATAATGGTTATATGTTAGATGTAAAAGGATCTACAAGTGCTGCTACTATTAATGTTACAAATACAGGAACATCTACCTCTACAACAACTGGTGCATTAGTTGTGGCAGGTGGTGTAGGCATTGCAGGCAATGTAAATATTGGAGGAAGTATCAATGCTGGAACGATTACTTCAACAGCTTTCAATGGTCCTTTAACAGGTAATGCAAGCACAGCAACTGCATTAGCAACAGGAAGAACCATTTCAACAACAGGTGATATTACTTATACAAGTGGAAGCTTTGATGGTACAGCAAACGTAACAGGAACTGCAACATTAACAAACACTGCAGTGACTGCTGGTTCTTATGGATCTTCAACTGCGATTCCAACATTCACTGTGGATAGTAAGGGTAGATTAACAGCGGCAAGTACGGTCTCCATCATTGCTGGAGTGAATACAGTAGGCTCAATTGGAGGAACATCTAATGCAAATGGAGCTACAATTAGTGGAACATCAATAATATTGACACCTGCAGATGCAACCAACGGTGGTGTATTAACTGCAGGCGCACAAACAATTGGAGGTGCGAAAACTTTTACGAACACTGCAACATTTAATACAGATATCTCAGTAAATGGTTTAAGTGTTGGACGTGGTGCTGGAAATGTTGCTTCAAATGCAGCATTAGGTGCTACTGCATTAAATGCAAATACAACGGGTAACTATAATGTGGCAGTTGGTAGTGAAGCATTAAAAAGTAATACCACTGGTAGTGTGAACGTAGCTTTAGGTGCGGCCACCATTGACAACTTAACTTCTGGAAATAATAATACAGTAATTGGAAGTTTTGCAGGACGCAATTATGGTCCAAATGGCGGAGCAACAGGGAATAATACAACAATGAATAATGGAATATTATTAGGATATGATGCTAGACCATTGGTAAGTGGTGGAACAGATGAAGTGGTGATTGGTATGAGAGCAATTGGTCATGGAAGTAATACGGTTACATTAGGTAATAGTTCAAATACTAAAACATATATAACAGGTGATTTAGATGTTACAGGAAATATCACAGGTGCAACCTGGAGTGGTACTGCAATTGCAAATAATAAATTAGCAAACAGCACGACTACTTTAGGTAGCACGACGATGACTTTGGGTGGAGCGGTTACTTCTGTGACTGGATTAACATCTTTAACTTCAACAAACATAGTAGGTACATTATCTGGAACTGCAACTTCACTAGCAACTGGAAGAACCATTTCAACAACAGGTGATATCACCTATACAAGTGGAACTTTTGATGGAACAGGTAACGTAACAGGAACTGCAACATTAACTAATACTGCAGTGACTGCTGGTTCTTATGGAACGTCAACTACGATCCCGACATTTACTGTAGACAGCAAGGGTAGATTAACAGCCGCAAGTACAGTAAGTATTGTTGCAGGCGTAAATACTATGACAGCCATTGCAGGAACTTCCAATGCAAATGGTGCAACCATTAGTGGTACTGCATTGACTTTAACACCTGCTGATGCAACAAATGGTGGTATAGTTACAACAGGAACACAAACTTTTGTTGGGTCAAAAACCTTTAGCGGAACGACTACATTTAATTCAGACATTGTTGTGAATTCAGTGAATATAGGAAGAGGACCAAAGAATGTAAGTACAAATACTGCAATAGGTGCCAGTGCTTTAAATAGTTCAAGTGTATTGTCAGACAACGTTGCAGTTGGATATCGCTCACTTTATATTGGTACTAATGCTTCAGGATATAATACTGCTGTGGGTAGTATGTCTGGTTATGGACATTCAACCGGCGATTATAATAGCTTTTTTGGATATAATGCTGGTTATAATTCTAGTACTGGATTCAGAAATACAATAATTGGTGCAAAAGCGGTGGGTTATGGAACTATTACAGGATCCAGTAACCAGGCATTAGGGTATAGTTCTTTGTATAATCTAACTTCTGGTTATAACAATACTGCCATTGGCGACTCTGCATTGTATTCTACAACAGCAGGCTATAATAATGTCGGTATCGGTCACAGGGTATTAAAAGATAACACTACTGGAGACGATAATATAGCGCTAGGTCTTTATGCTTTAAATTCAAATACTACAGGTAATCAAAATATTGGTATTGGAGGTGGTGCTCTATATAACAACAATTCAGGAATTAATAATGTGGGTATAGGATATGAAGCTTTACTTTTTAATGGGAACTATAATAATAACATTGCAATTGGTAAAGGTGCGGGTAAATATTACACTACATATAATCAGGCTGCAAGAAATCTAGCTGATAATATTTTCATTGGAGTTGACGCATGGCCATTAGGTGGTTCTGACGTTAATTCAATAGTTATCGGGAATAGCACGGCATCAAATGTTGGGGCAGTTGGTTTAGGTAGTAATTCAACTTCAATAGGAAACACTTCAACACAACAGTCTCGTATTTATGGGGCTTTAACAACTGTTCCAGCTGCAATATCTTCTGGGGCGGGATATAGTGCAAAAATCGAATCACAAAGTTCATCAAGCAGTATTTCTGCCGGGGGAAATGTTACATTAGAAGCTGGAGATAACTCATCCTCAGGTGCAGGAGGAAGTATTTATTTAACTCCTGGTGCTTCTGCTTCTGGAACAGCAGGTAAAGTGATAGTTAGCACAGATATGACAGTAAATGGATTGACAGTGGGTAAAGGCAAAAGTAGTGTTGGATATAATACTGCGCTAGGTGTTAATGCATTGCTTGTAAATACTACGGGAGATAACAATACTGCAATTGGATATAGTACTTTAGCAGGTAACTATACAGGAACGCAAAATACAGCAATTGGTACTCAAGCATTAGTTTCAAATACGGCTAGTTATAATACTTCGGTTGGTTATAACTCATTGTATAGCAATACAACCGGATCTCAAAATTCTGCATTTGGTAATATGTCTTTGAACTCAAATACTACTGGCAGAAACAATACCGCATTTGGTAATATCTCTTTAAGATATAATTCAATAGGAATTGACAATGCTGCATTTGGTAATGCAGCTGGTTTGAATGCTACAGGATCTCAAAATATATTTATTGGTTCTAGTGCAGGTTATAACACTACAGCTGTTTCAAACAATATATTCCTTGGATACAAAGCTGGGTATTATTATGGAACATTAAGCAATACAAATAACCTTACAGGGGATGGTAACGTATTAATTGGAACAGATGTACGTCCATTAGCAGATGCTCAAACTAACCAAGTAGTAATTGCAGGTTATACAGGATCTGGAGCTGGCATGACAGGTAATGGTTCTAACACAGTAACTATTGGTAATACTTCAAATACAGCGAACTACTTAAGAGGGGTGACTAATCTTACTGCAGGAACAATGACCAACACGACTGGTGTAGATTTAACAGGATCAATAAATGATTTCTTCCAATACAATGTAAAAAACACAAGTACAAGTTCGCAGGCTCAAAGTGGTTATGCTGCAACAGCAGACAACGGTACCAATACAACTGGTTTTGCTTGGATGGGTATAAATAACAGTGCATTTAATTATCCTACTGCCTATAATATTGGTGCAGCAAACGATGTTACATATATTGGTAGTGGTCAGGATATGCATATTGCAAATGCGAATAATACAAAGTCAATTATATTTAGTACAGGTACTGCAACAACACCTTACTTCTCTGAAAAACTGAGAATTACTGCAACAGGGAATGTTGGAATTGGAACAGCTTCTCCTACAGCTTTATTAGAAGTAAATGGAACTGCTAAAATAAATGGTGCAGCGACTTTTAGCAGCACAGTGACTATTACAACAGGTGCCGCTGCAGGTAAGGTTCTAACATCTGATGCAACAGGTGGAGCAACCTGGCAAAATACAGGAGGGTCGGTGACTACAATGAGTGCTACTGGTAACGCAACTTCAACTGCTTCATATATCATTTTCACAGGTTCAACTGCATCACAAACGATTACTATTCCAAGTGCAGTTACGCTTGGTGCGGGTAGAGAGCTTACAATAAAAAATGTGGCGAGTGTAACTGTGAGTATTGCATCTGCTGGAGGTTATTTGATTCAAGATAATGCTACTTTAACATCAACTGGTGCTGCATTGGGAATTGAAGCTTCCAACAACTGGATGAAATTGGTTTCTGATGGTACCAACTGGTATATTTTCAGAGCATTATTCTAGTAAGTATAAATTAATAAAATGAAAAAAGTAGTATTCGTCCTATTCGCAAGTTTTGTATTGGTAAAATCCAATGCACAGACTGGTATTGGTACTACTACACCGGTCAATAAATTTGATATTTTTGCTACAAAAGCAGATCCTGCTTCAACTGGCACAACAGCCAATGGCAATTTAAGATTAGGTGCAACTGGTGCAAATACACATGTATTGGATTTTGGATTAAGTAGTACTAGTACTTATTCATGGATTCAAGCTCGAGATAGGGGAGCTTATGGAACCAACTATTATTTAACACTGAATCCTAATGGAGGATGGGTTGGTATTGGCACTTC
>CALPLN020000125.1 GCA_943324415.2 Sediminibacterium ginsengisoli
GAAGCTGCACCCAAAGCAGCATCCATTCCAGCTCCAGAAAAGATTACGCCAACATTACCAGCAACATTTTCTGTAGAGGAAGTTCCCTTCACTCCTACAGTATCCAATTATGAAGTACAAAACGATACCAATAATGACATTCGTTTCTTCTCTCCTTTGGTTTTAAATATTGCACAAAATGAAGGGGTCAATTTAAATGAGCTACAACAAATACCAGGTACAGGAAGTCAAGGACGTGTATCTAAGAAAGATATCTTACAATATGTGGCGAATAAAAAGGCAGGACTAGTTCAAACAACTATTGTCCCAGAAGCCACTTCTGTTGCCCCTGTTGCAATTCCTGCTCCTACAAACAATCAAACTGCTCCGGTTCAAAGTTCAAATGCTATTCCATCAAATACTTTTCCACCAGCAGATTATGGCTTTAGTTCTTCTAATGCAGCCGGCAAATTTGCTAGCCCAGACGAAGTGATTATTACAGGGAATACTGAAATTATAGAAATGGATCGTATGCGTAAGCTAATTGCGAAGCATATGGTAGATAGTGTTCAAACAAGTCCGCATGTTACCTCTTTTGTTGAGGCGGATGTGACCAATATGGTTGTATGGAGAGAGAAAGTAAAACAACTTTTTGAAAAAAGAGAAGGGACTAAGTTAACTTTTACACCTATGTTCATGGAGTGTATTGCAAAAACTTTAGAGCAATACCCCTATATCAATTGCAGCTTACAAGGTGAAAATATAATTTTAAAGAAAGACATCAATATTGGTATGGCAACCGCTTTACCTTCTGGCAACTTAATTGTTCCTGTGATTAAAGGCGCAAATCAATTGAGTATTGTTGGATTAAGTAAAGCAGTAAATAATTTAGCAAATGCTGCTAGAAACAATCAATTAAAACCTCAGGATACACAAGGTGGGACTTTTACAGTCACCAATGTTGGTACTTTTGGATCCATTATGGGGACACCAATTATCCCACAACCCCAAGTTGCTATTCTAGCTTTAGGCGCTATAAAGAAACGCCCAGTGGTAATAGATACACCAGCAGGAGATGCCATACTAGTTCGTCATATGATGTACTTATCCATGAGCTATGATCACAGAATTGTTGATGGCGCAATGGGTTCAAGTTTTTTATCTGCGGTAGCAAAAGCATTCGAAAATTGGGATCTTAACAGACAATGGTTTCAATATGTTTAATCTTATTATATCAATATAACAATAAAGCCTCCAAATTGGAGGCTTTATTGTTTTTGAAATGAATGGGATGATTCTTAATATCCTAAACCTAAATCTCTTCCTTTCATTATTGCAGGTACTCCTTTTGACATCCATATTGGCATTGGTGCCCCTTTCAAATAATGATCAAAGAATTGTTGTTCTCTAATTTGGATATCTTTTCTATTTTTCCTTTCGACTAAATTATGTGCTTCATTATTGTATACCAACATCCAAATAGGTTTTGCCAATCTTCGCATTGCTGTAAACATTTCAATACCCTGGTACCAAGGCACTGCATCGTCTGCGTCATTGCTCATAATCACAATTGGCGTTTTAACTTTATTCAACTCAAATAACGGCGAGTTTTTAATGTATAAATCTGGTCGTTCCCATAAATTGGCCCCTATTCTACTTTGGGTCTTTTCATATTGAAATTGTCTATTGATACCTGCACCCCATCGTATACCGCCATAAGCACTTGTCATATTTACCACGGGTGCCCCTGCCCAAGCAGCTGCGTATAAATTTGTTTTAGTGATTAAGTAAGCAATTTGGTAACCACCCCAGCTTTGACCTTGTAAACCAATTCTAGTACTATCAATAAAACCTTTTTGCACCATTGCTCTAGTTCCACTTACAATATAATCATAAGCACCTTGTCCAGGATATCCTTTTTTATACCAAATGTCTGGAACAAAAACAACATAACCTCGACTTACAAAGAAAGGTATATTCAATCTTGATGGGGTTGGAGATGGTGCTAAATAATTGTGTAAGGTTTGATTGTTTCTTTCATAGAAATAGACAATCATTGGATACTTCTTTTTAGCATCAAAATCTTCAGGCAAATAAAGTATTCCTTCTGCTGTTCTACCTGTATAGGCTTTCCACTTTACCAATTGGGATTGCATCCAATTGTATTCATTTTGCTGTGTATTCAAAATGGCTAGAGCAGAAGGTGCTTGTTTTTCTTGAGCCAGTGTATATGGATAAATATTTGCTGCATGCTTTTCATCTTCTTGCATTACAATCAATTGATTCGCATTTTTTGCGCCCATTATGGTTGTGAAATGCATTGGTTGTTCAACAATTGTAAATAATGTTCTATTGGCCATATCTAATAATGCAATTCCTTCTTTTTTGTCCTTCTCATTATATGATTTGACTAAAATTTGATCTTTGAAACCAATGAATTTTTTTTCATCATTTAATTTCACATAACGATATTCAGTTTGAGTAGCACGCCCTTTTGTTAAAAGTTGAGAAGCATTAAGTCCACTTGCGTCCACTAACCAAAGATCATAACGATCATACAGTATAAAACTTTTATGATTGTCCATCCACATAGCCACACCATAAGCATTTGGTTCATCTGGCACATCATTGTCCTCGTCATACAAAGGAAATTGAATGTCTTTTGCAATCTGTTTTGTTTGCATAGTCGCCGTATTGAAAGCCTTAAATTGTTTTGACTCCTCGTCATAAAATACAACTAAGCTACCATCATAAGAAGGAGTTACTAAGCTACTTTTTAACCCTTTTTGGATTAAAACGCTTTGGCCTGTATTTGTATTTAATGCATACAAATCTCTTTTTCCATATCCTTGCCATTGACTAGCAATGGTATAATTAGAATCAATATTGACAATAGCAAATTGACCATCTCCTTCTTTTGTCATTTGAATTTGACGATCATTAATTTTACCTAGATAGGTGAACTGGTTGATAGCAGGCTTTATGACAATCGCCTCTGTACTTTTTAAACTAGCTTCCACGCTCTTTAATTGAGTAGATTGTAAATTAGCATCATTGTAATTCCAAATATCCAAACTTACTCGATCAAATTCTGGCAAACTTGTGTCTTTAATAGGTAAGATAGGCTGTACACCCAAACTTAAAACCGCACCTGATTTACTGAAATTTAATTTTTTATCGCCTCCAACAGTGTAATGGGTTGGCATGACTACGTGGGATCTATCAAAAAGGTATCTTGCCGAGTCTGCATTGGCTGTATAATAAGCTAAAGTAAAATCTTTTTGAAGTGCCTTATGTGTACTATCTTTTTCTACTAAATAAGCCAATTGATTTCCTTGTTCATCCCAGCTTAAATTACTTGCATTAAAAATAGCTGAAGAAAGCGTTTTAAAAGTAGTATCTGCAGTAGATGCTAAAATAAATTTAGCAGCATTCGCTTTTGTCTTTGTTTGAAATACTGCAACCGATTGTCCGTATGGATGCATTTGATATTGTGTCACATTTGGAAATATACGTTCTGATTTATTGGATAGCGTATATAAGACCAATTCTGATCCTTCTTTATTTAAATCTGCTTTTTTATCTTTTAAATAGGCAATCACTTGACTATTATTTTCTGCTAATTGAAATGATTTAACAGATGGGATTTTTACAATTTCATTGGTTTTTAAGTCAATCACCAATAAACTATCCTTAGGCATCTCTTCTGGCTTCTTTTTGGCAACCTTCGCTTGTCTAGTTTCGTTAAATGTGGGTTTGATTTTGGCAATTAAAAAACCATTGTTCTCGGTAAATTGAACTTGGGTTGCACGATCAATATTGAAAACTTGTTTTGTTTTTAAGTTTTTCACAAACAATACCGCATCTCCTTCTTGAGGAGCAATCGCATAAGACATCCAGTTTCCATCATTCGACAGTACGACATCCCTGATTGACTGCCATTGGTCATATACAGTATGGTCTAATGGTTTTTTTTGAGCTTGTACTGCAACAAAAGATAACATGCACAAACAAGAGCATAGAATACGCTTCATATAGGTTAAATTGAATAGTCAATTTACGATAAGTTTTAAAAAAAATGTAATCTATTTATGGTTTTGCTGACGCAAAACACGAATCATCTGAAGTAGAACAGAAATGGCAATTAAAAGGATACCTAAATAAAATCCTTTGCCCATTTGTTTCTGTTCCTGGAATAGGACAATAGCGATGATGATCCCATATACAGGTTCAAGATTCAATGTTACATTCATTGTAAACGCACTCACTTTTTTTAATGCATTGAGCATTAAATGATTGGCTAAAACAGTACAAACCAAGGACAACAGGATGAGCCAGATCCAATCCGTTTTAGTAGGCAGGATGAACGGGCTTTTTTGATAGGCATTTATACCGATGATGACTAAAGTTAGGAATCCCAAACCACCCATCATTTCGAAAGTTTGGATAGTTTGTGTGGTGTGTTGCGTTGTTAATCTTTTATTTATAATGGTAAAAATGGAGGCAAAAAATGCCGAAGCCAATCCCACCAAAATACCTGTTCTAAACTGAATGTCAAATTGAAATATGCAAAAAATGCCAACTAGGCTAAGTACACCAATAAAAATATCGTTCCAGATAAATTTGGTTTTAAATATGATTGGTTCTATAATAGCCGTAAAAATTCCGACACTAGAAATACAAACTAAAGCAATAGACACATTGGCTAATTTTATGCTCCCATAAAAACATACCCAATGAATCGCTATGAGCACACCAATGCTCATCAACCTACCCTTTTCTTTTAGTGGAACTTTAGTTGAATCTTGATGTAATAAGTAAATGGGCACTAAGGCTAAAACAGTCAATAACATTCTATAAAACACCAATACAAGACCATTCAATTGGATTAGATTCCCAATTGGCGCAGTCAATCCAGCTAAAAAGACAAAAATATGTAATTGAATTAAAGCACGTTTAAAGCTGCTCACGCTTAATTTGTTTTAAAAAACGACCAGTAAAAGATTGCCATTGCATACTGAGTACTCCAAGAATAGCTTCTTGAATGATTCCTTTTGACATTTTGCTGATACCAATTTTTCGATCAATAAAAGTGATAGGTACTTCTTTTAATTTGAAGCCTAAGCGCCAAGAAGCAAATTTCATTTCAATTTGGAAGGCGTAACCAATGAATTTAATATTATCCAATTGCATGGATGCAAGTACTTTATGTTTATAGCACATAAATCCCGCAGTGGGATCTTTGACAGGCATACCTGTAATGATTCTAGTGTAAAGAGATCCTCCTTTAGAATAAATCAACCGATCTAGAGGCCAATTTTCTGTAGCGCCCCCTTTTACATACCGACTACCTATGGCTACATCTGCACCATTTTCGCATGCTGCTAATAACCTATCTAAGTCTTTTGGATTGTGGGAGAAATCAGCATCCATTTCAAATATGTAATCATACTGATGATCTAAAGCCCATTTGAACCCATGAATATATGCTGTACCTAATCCTAGCTTCCCTTTTCTTTCTTGAATGAAAATCATGTCAGGATGCTTCTGCATCAATTCTTTAACAATCGTTGCTGTTCCATCAGGAGAACCA
>CALPLN020000126.1 GCA_943324415.2 Sediminibacterium ginsengisoli
CGGATCCGATGCAGACCATGCACCAAATAAACATGCATCAGTACATACTTTCATTGCAGTATGTTCCTGATGCACGATAAATTGTTTAAACTGGAAATAGGGATTCGCCACTATTATTCAGATGTTAAACCAGCTACGATATACTCTTTGTTTAAACGAGCAATGTTCGCTATTGAAATTTCTTTTGGACAAGCTGCTTCACAAGCACCAGTATTGGTACAAGCTCCAAAGCCTTCTTTATCTAATTGCGCCACCATATTGGTTACACGTGTTTTTCTTTCAGGACCTCCTTGTGGTAATAAGGCTAAGTGAGATACTTTAGCACTTAAGAACAACATAGCTGAGCTGTTTTTACAAGCTGCCACACAAGCACCACAACCAATACACATTGCTGCAGCGAATGCTTCGTCTGCTTTTGCTTTTTCGATTGGCAATGTATTACCATCCACAGCATTACCTGTGTTGACACTTACATATCCACCCGCTTGAATGATTCTATCAAATGCAGATCTGTCAACTGTTAAATCTTTAATAACAGGGAAAGCATTTGCTCTCCATGGTTCAATTACAATCGTATCATTATTTGAAAATGCACGCATATGTAATTGACATGTTGTGTTCGCTTGCCATGGACCATGTGGTTTACCATTGATATACATGGAACACATTCCACAAATACCTTCTCTACAATCGTGATCAAATGCAACTGGTGAGCCACCTGTAGTAATTAATTGCTCGTTTAAAATGTCCATCATTTCCAAGAAAGACATCTCGTCGGAAATATTTTCAACACGGTACATTTCAAATGCACCAGGAGTGCTTGCATTTTTTTGACGCCAAACTTTTAAATTTAAATTCATAGTAGTATGTGACATGGCAATATTATTTATAGTTTCTTTGAGATGGTTTAATGACATCATATTTCAATTCCTCTTTGTGTAAAGACCATTCATGTTCGCCTTTCGCTTCCCATGCAGCCACATACATAAAGTTTTCATCGTCTCTTAATGCTTCTCCTTCTGGTGTTTGGTATTCTTCTCTAAAGTGACCTCCACAACTTTCTTCTCTTGCTAAGGCATCTACACACATTAATTCACCTAGCTCGATAAAGTCAGCAACTCGGTTTGCTTTATCCAATTCAGGGTTGTATTCGTTGATTTCACCTGGAATTCTAACATCAGACCAGAATTCTTTTTTCAATGCTTGAACATCTGCAATCGCTTGCTTTAAACCTGCAGCGTTTCTTGACATACCACATTCGTTCCAGATAATTTTACCCAAACGCTTGTGGAAGCTTTCTACAGTTTGTGTACCATTGATATTTTTTAATTTAGCAATTCTTTCTGCTACTGTCTTTTCTGCTTCTTCAAATGCAGCATGTGATGTAGGAATTGGGGCATTGTAAATCTCATCCGCTAAATTGTTGCCTAGTGTGTATGGAACTACAAAATAACCATCTGCTAAACCTTGCATCAAAGCACTAGCACCTAATCGGTTTGCACCGTGGTCGCTAAAGTTGGCTTCACCTAATGCATATAAACCAGGTACTGAAGTTTGTAATTCATAATCTACCCATAAGCCACCCATAGTGTAGTGCACCGCTGGATAAATACGCATAGGAACTTCGTATGGATTTTCTCCAGTGATCTTTGCGTACATATCAAATAAGTTACCGTATTTCTCTTTAACCACTTCTTTACCCAACGCGATAATTTCTTCATGGCTCACATTGCTTAAGCCTTTTTTGCTTACTTCTGTTTTACCATAACGTTCAATCGCAGCAGCATAATCTAAATAAACCGCTTGCTTAGAAGTTCCAACGCCATATCCTGCATCACATCTTTCTTTAGCAGCACGGGACGCAACGTCACGTGGTACCAAGTTTCCGAAGGCTGGATATCTACGCTCTAAATAATAATCTCTTTCTTCCTCTGGTATTTCATTCGCCTTTCTTTCTTCTCCTAGTTTTTTTGGAACCCAGATACGACCATCATTTCTCAATGACTCTGACATCAAGGTCAATTTAGATTGGTGATCACCACTCACTGGAATACAAGTAGGGTGGATCTGAGTGAAACAAGGATTGGCAAAATAAGCACCTTGCTTATGCGCTTTCCATGCAGCGGTTACATTTGAACCCATTGCATTGGTAGATAGATAAAATACGTTTCCGTATCCACCAGTACACAATAACACCGCATATCCAAAATGTCTTTCTAATTCACCTGTTACTAAATTACGTGCAATGATACCTTTTGCCTTGCCATCCACTTTCACTACATCTAACATCTCGTGACGTGCAAACATTTGTACATTACCTAATGCTACTTGACGCTCCAAAGCTTGGTAAGCACCAATTAACAATTGCTGTCCAGTTTGACCAGCAGCATAAAAAGTTCTTTGTACTTGCGTACCACCAAAAGAACGGTTGCTTAATAAACCACCATATTCACGTGCGAAAGGCACACCCTGCGCCACACATTGATCGATAATATTGGTAGACACTTCAGCTAAACGATGCACATTCGCTTCACGCGCACGGTAGTCACCACCTTTGATTGTGTCATAAAATAATCTAAATACGCTATCCCCATCATTTTGATAGTTCTTAGCGGCATTGATACCACCTTGTGCAGCAATCGAGTGCGCACGACGTGGTGAATCCTGAAAGCAAAATGCTTTTACTTTATAACCCATCTCACCAAGAGAAGCAGCAGCAGAAGCACCAGCTAAGCCGGTACCCACTACAATCACTTCCATTTTTCTTTTATTAGCTGGGTTAACTAATTTACAATGGCCTTTATAATCCTCCCATTTTTTATCAAGATCACCTGTTGGAATTTTAGCGTCTATCATATGTTAATCTTTTATCAATCAGTTAGTGAAAATTGTGGTTGTTGAATGGATTATTTAATCCAATCAAAATAGAAACTTATTGGCATCAAAGCAAAAAGTAATGGAATGAAAATAGCAAATCCATACCCCAAGCTTGTTAACATCGTATGGTACTTTTTATTGTGTACACCTATTGTTTTAAATGCACTTTGGAATCCATGTGCCAAGTGATAGCCTAAAGATCCACAAGCTAAAACGTACAATACTACTATGTAAGGATTTGTAAATACAATATCCATCTCTGCATATAAATTATGCAAGATCACACCGTTGTGTTCTACTTCGCCCAATGGTTGAATTGAACCAATTCCACCTAGTCTGCTTGGCGTCCAAAAATGGTAGATATGGGCTATTAAAAACAAAAGAATCAATGTGCCTAAAATGGCCATGCTTCTGCTGTACCATTTACTTCCTTTGTCATAACTAACTGCATAACCTACAGCTCTTTTACTTCTATTTTCAAGCGTTAATAAATAACCTTGATAGATGTGTAAAAAGATGCCAAGGAACAATCCAATTTCCAAGATTCTTGGTACTGCATTACTTCCCATAAAATGTCCAGCTTTGTTGAACATCAAACCACCATCATTCGCCCAGATGGTTGCATTCAATCCTGCATGTACAATTAAAAAAAGAATTAAGAAAATACCTGTGAATCCCATTACCAATTTTTTCCCAACGGAAGAGGTAAACATTTGTTTGAAAGTCATAGTAGATGAGTTTAAAAATCTGCGCGAAAATACGAATGAAATAGATAGGTTTCTTTCTATGTTGCTTATTTTTAGCACAATACGCAAAAAACTTATACAAACTGCTCATCGGCTTATAGGATAGTTCAGCCCTTTTATCAACCGCCCTTCAATATTTTAGGGCCGTACAAATGAATAACCTAATTTTATGCTATGATTAAAGTTTTAGGTATCCTTTGGAATAGCTTTAAAATGGCCCTTCAAGAGCTAAAAGTAAATAAGTTAAGAACCTTTCTTTCCTTGTTTGGTATCACCATTGGTATTTTTTGTATCATCGGCGTACTTGCGACGATTGATAGTTTAAAATCTAAGGTTAAAAGTGACTTGTCAAGTTTTGGAAGCAATACGATCTATATTGACAAATGGGATTATGCAGGCGGACCTGATTATCCATGGTGGAAATTCGTAAAAAGGCCTTCCATGAAGATAGCAGAAATGGAAATGGTTCAAAAGAAGAGTAGTTTAGCAGCCAATACCGCATTTTTCGTGTCAACGAATGCCACTTTCACTTACGAAGAAAACGTATTAAAGGGAATTAACATATATGGAATTACCGAAGAATTTAAAGATATCCAAGCCTTTAACTTGGGTTACGGTCGATTCTTTTCTGAATCTGATTTTCAAAGAGGTATTCCGGTAGGCGTAATCGGTTATAAGGTTTCAGAAGAATTATTTGGTAAGGCAGAAAAAGGGTTGGGTAAAGTGGTGTCATTTAATGGTCGTAAATTAATGGTGATCGGCATTATCGAAAAACAGGGTAGTAGCATCATTGGTGGTTTTGATTATGACAGAACTTGTTTGTTCACTTACAATCATTTTGCCTCTATTTACAATCCGGATAATTTTAATCCATACATCATGGTGCAGGCTAAAGCTGGCATCACTTCTAAAGCATTGCAAGAGGAATTAACTGGTGTGATGCGCCAATTGAGAAAATTAAGTCCTACCCAAGAAGATAATTTTACTTGCAACGACGTAGCTCAATTTAAAGATCAGGTAGAAGGATTCTTTGGCTCTGTAAATCAAGGTGGATGGGCTATTGCGGGGTGGTCATTATTGGTTGGCGCTTTTGGTGTAGCCAATATTATGTTTGTTACAGTGCGAGAAAGAACCAGTCAAATTGGATTAAAAAAAGCCATTGGCGCAAAAAGTTCTACCATTTTATATGAGTTCCTTTTAGAAAGTGCTTTCTTATGTATTGTAGGTGGATTGGTAGGTTTATTCTTGGTTTGGTTATTGACATTGGCATTGAGTTCTGTCCTGCCATTCCCAATCACGATTGCTCCGAATATCATTTTTATGGCACTTAGTTTATGTATTGTATTGGGCGTGATTTCTGGAATTATTCCAGCAAGAATTGCAGCTAAAATGAATCCGGTAGAAGCGATAAGATCCAAGTAAGTATATCTATTTATACTTTACCTTTGCGGGGTGTCAAAACCAATTACAATATTAGCCATTGAATCTTCATGTGATGAAACTGCTGCGTCAGTCATCATTGATGGTCAAATTCATTCCAATTTTATTGCCAATCAATTGGTTCATGAAATATATGGCGGCGTTGTACCGGAGCTTGCAAGCCGAGCGCACATGGAAAATATTGTACCTGTGGTGGACGAAGCTTTGAAAAAAGCATTTCCAGATGTATCACATGCGGATCGTTTATCTGCACTTGATGCCATTGCCTTTACACAAGCACCTGGATTAATTGGAAGTTTATTAGTAGGTGCTCAATTTGCCAAATCATTGGCATTGAGTTTACAAAAACCTTTGATTGCTGTGCACCATATGCAAGCACATGTATTGGCCAATTTGATTGATGCACCTCGACCTGAATTTCCTTTTTTATGTTTAACAGTGAGTGGTGGGCACACGCAAATTGTACGATGCGAAAGTCCTTCCCA
>CALPLN020000127.1 GCA_943324415.2 Sediminibacterium ginsengisoli
AACAGGGCAATAGGCCCTTCGATGATCCTAAAAATGCTAGATAATTTTATATTAGCAGGGGGCATTGCAAAAAAATAGCCACCATTTTTTCCTTTTTTACTTTCAAGAAATTCGGCTTTTTTGAGTGCTAATAAGATACTCTCTAAAAATTTAATAGGAATATTTTTTGCTTCAGCTATCTCTGCAATTAAGATGGGTTCCATGCCGCCTTTATCTGCCATATAGGAAAGCGCCTGCAATGCGTATTGGGTTTTCTTTGATAACATAGTAGTTGGTTATAATCCTAAAACATCTTTCATATGAAATATCCCTTTTTTGTCGGCCGCGAATTCAGCAGCCATGATTGCACCCGCTGCAAACCCTTGTCTAGTGTGAGCAGTATGTTTGATTTCAATAGTATCGATTGCTGAATCATAACTTACAACATGTGTGCCTGGTGCTGGATCAATGCGTTCAGAACGAATACTAATTTCATTCGGGTTGCTTGCTGCGTCATTGGTCCATTTATGTTTTCTACCTAAGTTTTCCAAAATTTGTTCAGCTAAAGATATTGCAGTGCCACTTGGAGCATCTTTTTTTTCTGTATGGTGTATCTCCGTCATGGATACATTGTAGTCTGGATAGGGGTCCATTAATTTTGCCAATTGCTTATTGACCTCAAAAAACAAATTCACACCAATGCTATAATTGCTTGAATAAACAACGGTGCCATTTTTCTCCGCACATTCGGTTTCAATAAGAGACCATTGATCTAACCAACCTGTTGATCCACTCACTACCGGTAGTCCAAATTCAATGCATTGTAAGATATTTTTAACTGCACTATGTGGTCCGGTAAACTCAATGGCCACGTCTGCTTCATCGGCTCTTGCTTGAGTCAATTCAGCCGCATTGGACACATCTATTTTCAACACAATCTGATGTCCTTTTTGTAGGGCCATAGCTTCTATTGCTTTGCCCATTTTTCCATATCCAATTAATGCAATTTTCATCTTATTCTTTTTACAGCTTTATTTTGTATACTTCCAATTGAATTGCACTGACAATCCAGCTTGTTGATAAGCGTCTGAGCGCATTGGAGCCATCTTGAGACTTAAGTTATTGCTCACATCAAATTCTTTTAAGTGGCCTGATACAGACGCATCCACCACATTGATGCCCCATGCTAGTATAAACCACATAATAGAGTAGTCTCTATTTTTTCTAAATATATTTCGGTAACTCTGAAGTGACCCAGCACTTAGGTTTTTTAAGGTCGGATCAATCTTAACTACATTCGAATTGTCTCCGTTTGCTTCTTTAATTCTTGCTTCATATGCAAATTTCGTCTTTGCGTATAAATCGTTATTGTACACATAGGTAACAACTGGTACTGAAAGTACACCGTAGACTAAAGGAATTTTCCAATATTGTTTATTGTATGCTTGACCAAGTCCAGGTAAGAGGGCAGATCGATTGGTCGCTTTACGGGGCGAATGTTTTAAGTAGTTGATCGTGCTATCTTGCGCCCACAAGGTTTGTTGTAAGCACAACAAAAACAGTATGGTATACAACCCCTTCATCTAGCTTATACTAACTTGCATTGCATCAAGTATCTTGTTCAAGGAATTTAAATCATTGTAGCTAATGGTGATCTTGCCTGATCCGTTTTTTTGATGCTGTAATGCAACCTGTGTGCCAAAATGATCCTTCAATTTATTTTCCAATCTTTGGTAAACGGGAGAAAGCTGATTTTTATTTACTGCATTTGCGGCCTGCTTTGACCCAGAGGCTGAAGTTAAATTTTTAATTAGTGCTTCTGTTTGACGAACTGTTAAACCTTTTTCAGTAATCTCTTTCAATAAGAAAAGTTGCTTGTCAACATCTTTACCGATCAATAATTTAGCTAAGCTCACACTTAGGCTGCCGTTTCTGAGCGCGGCTTGAATTGCAGGCGGCAATTCCAATAAACGAATATAGTTGGATACAGTAGAACGGTCTTTGCCCATACGCTCGGCTACTTGCTCTTGCGTATAGTTCAATTCATCCATCATTCTTTGGTAGCTCAATGCAACTTCGATTTCGTTTAAATCAACTCTCTGTAAGTTCTCTAATAAGGCTAATTCTAACAACTCTTTATCGTTGCCTAATCTGATATAAGCTGGTACATCATTTAAGCCTGCTATTTTTGCGGCACGGAATCTTCTTTCACCAGCGATCAATTGGAATTTGCCATTGGTTAATTGCGCAACTGTAATGGGTTGTATCAAGTCATGCATTTTCAATGACTGAGCCAACTCTTGTAAAGCCTTTTCTTCGAAATCTTTTCTTGGGTTCTTTGGATTCACCACAATATCTGTCAACGCGATTCGATTGATGGCAACAGCCTTTTCAATGGCAGCAGGCTGAACTTTTCCAGCAGGGTTTTTAAACTCTGCATCCATATTTTGCAATAAAGAGCGAAGCCCTTTACCGATTAAATCTTTGCTTGGTGTGCTTTTGCTCATAGTACTAATCTATTATTCTCTCAGCATTACTCATTTTAGTCATGCCATTTTTCTGTAAAATTTCTTTTGCCAAATTCAAGTAGTTGACTGTACCCTTACTATCTGCATCGTATAAAATGACCGGCTTACCTACACTTGGTGCTTCGCTCAATCTTGTATTACGATGAATGATGGTAGAGAAAACCATTTCGTCAAAATGCTTACGCACTTCACTAACCACTTGATTACTCAATCTAAGTCGACCATCATACATAGTCATTAGGATGCCCTCTATTTGTAAATCTGGATTTAATCTGCTTTGAACAATTTTTATGGTGTTCAATAATTTACCAAGACCCTCTAATGCAAAAAACTCACATTGAACTGGCACGATCACACTATTCGCAGCGACCAATGCATTGACAGTGATCAATCCTAAAGAAGGAAGACAATCAATAATGATAAAATCATATTGGTCATCCACAGCAGCTAATAAATTCTTTAAGACATTTTCTCTGTTGGGAAAATTAACCAATTCGATTTCTGCCCCTACTAAGTCAATATGAGAAGGAATAAGATCTAGGTGAGGAATTTCTGTTTTTAAAACGACATCAGATAATGGCGTTCCATTGATCATTGCATCGTAAAGGCTGGTGGTGATATTATGGAGATCAAAACCAACACCAGTAGTGCTATTTGCTTGAGGATCAGCGTCAATTAACAGTGTTCTATATTCTAAAACAGCCAAACTTGCCGCAATATTGATTGCCGAAGTGGTTTTGCCCACGCCCCCTTTTTGATTTGCTATGCCGATAATTCTTGCCATATAAATAGACTCCTTAATTTGCCCAAAAATACGGCATAAATAGTAACAATTTGGGATTATATCTGTGATAAAAACGATGAATAGGCTTAATTTTACATCTTAAATCCAACTATGAAGAACCCTGTTTTTGTATTCATCCTCATCACTTTCTTGATTTTGATCGATTTTTACATCTTTCATGTCTTAAAAATCATGCTCAATGGAGCAAGTGTTGGCGTAAAAACAGCTGTTAGTTATGGCTATTGGTTTCTATGTATAGCAAGCTTGGGGTCATTCTTGTTATTTCCATTTGTGTTGAATCCCTATTTTAGACAATACATTTTTTCCATAGGAATTGGCTGGGTGATTACCCAAATTACCCTTGTTTTATTTTTTCTTGTAGATGATTTAAGGAGGGGTACTTTTTGGACGATGGGACAGGTTGCCTCTACCGCAGGTGCTAAATTTATGAATACAGAACAAGGCATTCCAAGATCAGCTTTTTTGAATTGGCTTGGGTTAGGGGTTTCTTCTACCTTGTTTTTTTCTTTGTTGTATGGTTTTGGAAACAAGTATAAATATCAGTTAGTCCATAAAAAAGTGACGATTAAAAATCTACCCCAGGCACTTAAAGGATTCAAAATAATCCATATAAGTGACATCCATAGTGGTAGTTTGAAGGAAAAGGAGGCAGTCCAAAAAGGGATTCATTTAATTCAACAACAACAAGCCGACTTAATCCTTTTTACAGGCGACTTAGTGAATGATAGGGCAGTCGAAATGCAGGAATGGGCTCCTATTTTCGGTCAATTGTCTGCACCAAAAGGAGTGTTCAGCACGCTAGGGAATCATGATTACGGTGATTATGTGCAATGGCCATCGAAACAAGCTAAAGAGGCCAATTTAGATGCATTGAAAGAGGTTCATGCGTCAATGGGTTGGAATTTACTAATGAATCAACACGTGACCATTGAACATGAAGGGGCTCAATTAAAGTTGGTTGGTATCGAAAACTGGGGAGCAAAAGCTAGATTTCCAAAATATGGCCAAATGGATAAAGCCATGGAAGGCGTGGATGCAAATGAGATTGTCATATTAATGAGTCATGACCCAAGTCATTGGGAGGCGCAGGTCATTCCTGAATATCCACAAGTCGACTTGATGTTGTCTGGTCACACACATGGTATGCAATTTGGACTAGAGAACCCTTATTTTAAATGGAGCCCTGTACAATGGGTCTACAAACAATGGGCTGGATTGTACCAACAAGGGAATCAAAGATTGTATGTGAACAGGGGTTTTGGATTTTTGGGGTATCCAGGTAGAGTAGGGATTATGCCAGAAATTACACTCTTGGAATTGGTTTAATTTTATTGCAGTGTAACAAAGAGTAACTTTGAACGTTCTATAGATAAAGCCTTACAGGGTCACTTTAAAATAAATATTATGAAAAAGTCTATTTTGATTGCTTCTTTTTTGATTGCCTTTGCTGCAAATGCACAAGAAAAATTTGGTATTGGAATTAAAGTGGGACAAAATTTTTCGAGTGTCAATTCAGTTGCGGTGGATCGCCACGCAGCTTCCTATCATGGTGGGGTTACTGCGCAGATAGGGATTACAGAAAAAATAAGCTTGGTGCCTGAAATTTTGCTTTCTCAAACTAAATTATCTACGAATCCTTCGATCATAGATGTATTAGGAGACAATAATTTAAGGCCTGAAACCTATCATTTAAATTACCTGATGGTTCCTTTATTGGTTCAAGTAAAACCTTTCTCTGCTTTGCTTTTACAAGCAGGACCTCAATATGGTATCTTAATAGATCAAAAGAAAGATGGTATTGAGAATGCACAACTCGCATTTAAGCAAGGAGAGTTCTCCTTTGTAGGTGGCGCGAAGTTAAACCTTGGCGGATTTTTTGTATACGGCAGGTATGTTGTTGGCTTACAAGACATCAATGATATACAAGACCAAGAAAAATGGAAAACTACACAATGGCAAATAGGGTTGGGGATGAATCTATTTGGCTTTTAATGCTTGTTTAATTTCGGCAATAAATTTATTTAATTTCATTTGATCGGCAACTTGTTGCTCAATGAAACTATTGTCATTTAAATCGCCTACGATTGCATTCATCTCTGCTTCATTTTCGTACACCATTTTTCTAAAAGGATTGGAATAATCTTTTTCTCTGGAGCTTTTTATTTTCTCAGTTATTTCTGCCTTGATTTCTTGGTAACGATCTAGCCATTGGTTCAGTTTCTTGATGCTTAA
>CALPLN020000128.1 GCA_943324415.2 Sediminibacterium ginsengisoli
AACAACGATACCTCCAATAATTCCTGCTATGATGCCAGAAAACAAAGGTGCTCCAGAAGCGAGCGCGATACCTAAGCACAATGGTAGTGCTACTAAAAAAACAACCAATCCAGCCGGAAGGTCCTCTTTTAAAAAGTTAAAGCTTACTCCTTGTGATGGTTTATTTAAATTCATTTTCTTATTAAGTTGATATAAAACATCTTGTGAATAGAGGGGAAAGTCTTTATCAGTCATTCAATTTGAATGTCAAGATATTGACTTGGTTTGACTACGCCCCTTGAATAGTATCAAGTAGTCAACGTGAAATTACGAGTTACGCAGTCGGATTGGGCGGGGGGATCAAAATAGGGTCATTCCGGTCAATGACTGAACCTAGATGTGCTATAATTGCGTAATTGATTTGATTCAAAGCCGTCACTGTTAAGCGTTCGTAGAAATACGATTTACTTGAATCAACATTTTTTAACTTAAACTGGATTTCTTCTACTTCTTCTTCCTCTATAGTCAACATGGTACTAGAACTGATTTCATCATTTGATTGCATGATTTGAGACCAAAAGCGCAGCCCATCCACAGGAAAAATCTGTGTAGCTACCACCATCATCAATAAAATGCCAATCAACTTTTTCTTCATACAATGCGAATATAAAAGCTAAATAAATATAAACTCAAAAAAATGGATGAATATGTGCAAATTTGGCATACAATTGACCAGTAGGTAATGTAAGAGGAGGATAAAGTAACTAAAGTTGTATTTTCGACCTTAGAACTTGTTCATAAAACTGAATGGATGATACAAAAAATATCAAAATGGATCCTCTTAATATGCGCAACTGCAGTAATAGTTGGTACCGCATCAGCTGGATTTCTTAGCCTACTAGATTTCATTACACAAATAAGGGCCAGCAATTTATGGCTCATTTATAGCCTTCCATTGATTGGATTGGTCGTAAGTTTTATTTACTTAAAAACAAATCCATCCCTCAATAACGGAAATGAATATATCATACGTGATTTTTTAGATGATACTGAAAATAAAAAATCAACCCCTATTGCTTTAGCTCCTCTAGTATTTGCAGGTACCATTTTAACTCATTTAGGTGGCGGGTCTGCAGGCAGAGAGGGCACTGCGGTACAAATGGGAGCAAGCTTATCGAGTCAATTCAATAGATGGACAAACTTAGACAAACCTGCACAAAGACTATTGACTTGTATTGGTGTTAGTGCTGGCTTTGCGGCAGTGTTCGGCACTCCATTAGCGGCGAGTATTTTTGCACTAGAATTTTTTAGCTTTAAAAAAACAAAGTGGTATTTTATCCTGCCAACTATATTGACTGCATATCTTGCCCATTGGATCTGTTTAAGTTGGGGCATTGAACACGCTAATTACAATATTGTTGCATTCAATGATTATTCAATGCAAACAATTGGATGGATTGGCATAGCTGGCGTCATTTTTGGCTTAACTGCATTGCTCTATCTTTTTTCAACCAATCTGTTTTCTTCTATTTTTGCTATCATTCCATATCCACCCTTACGCACTTTTATTGGCGGTATGTTAATTGCAGCATTGGTACTATTAACGCATCAAGAAAAGCTTTCAGGTTTGGGACTTACAAACATTCAAGATGCATTTATACATCCACAAGGGAACTGGGATTTTTTATTGAAGCTGCTTTTAACTAGCTTGACACTAAGTGTTGGTTTTAAAGGAGGCGAAGTAACCCCATTGTTCTTTATTGGTGCTGTGCTAGGTAGTATTTTAATTGCCTTTATCCCTTTACCTATCAGTCTTCTCGCAGGACTAGGTCTTGTAGCAGTTTTTGCAGGGGCAACACATTGCTTGGTGAGTGCGATGGTATTGGGTATAGAACTTTTCGGAACCAAAAACGCGATCTATATTATTATAGCTTGTATCGTAGCTTACTTATTCAGTGGTGCAAAAAATATCTATGCTGGCAGGCCAAATGGTTGGATAAAAGAAAAAATTCAGTCTTACTTTTTATACACCATATAGACATAAAAAGGCACACCCACCATCAACATGATGAATCCCCAATATACAATTTCCTGTCCTGATCCAATGATCATCCACATAGAAAAAGAAAAGGCCAATACGCTAACTGCAATGGCTGAAATTGTTTTTGTTCGGGTATACTCAGTGGCTTGTTTCGCACGTACAATTAAATAAGATACCGTAGTGAATAAATAAGGTAGTAAAGTAAAAAAGGTCGAAAGTAGGATCAATAATTTAAATTGATTGGCTAAGTTTTTTGAATTGTTCATCAGCATCAAAATAGTAATAATGATGCTTGATACAATTATACCATTCGTTGGAACTCCTTTTCGATTTTGTTTAGCAAAAAATGCGGGGAATAATTTGTCTTTTGCCATCGCATAAGGCATTTGCCCTTGTACCAAGATAAATCCATTCAATGCGCCAAAAGCAGCAATCGCAGCCCCCGCACTGACCCAGTATTTTGCGCCATGTCCATAAATTTTTTCAGCAGCATCTGCAAAAGGGGTGATTGAAATCTTTAATTGACTTGCTGGAATCATCCCCATAATAGCTGCAGTACTGAACACGTATATGATAGCTGCAATCCATACACCACGCATAGTGGCTTTAGAAATATTTTGTCCTGGATCTTCGACACTACTTGACGGGATGGTTGCGCATTCAATCCCTAAAAATGCAAAAAATGTCAATGTCGTCGTAGCTGTAATTGCCTGCCAGCTGCTTGTTCCACTCATATTAAATGGCAATAAATTTTGTACGTCTAAAAATAAAAGTCCTCCTATCGCTACCAATGCAAGTGGTACTACTTTAAGGATTGTTGTGATTAACTGAACTCGCCCAGAAGCAAAAACACCTAAAGTATTTACCCAGGTGAGCAACCAAAGAAATGCTAATCCAGTTGCTAAAGCCATACTGGTATCTTGAGCAAGAATTGGGAAAAAGGTACTCAATGCACTCACCAATGAAACGGTAATGGCCGCATTGGTTGTCCAAACCGAAAATAAATACCCCCATCCTACAAGAAAGCCAGCAAAGTCACCCAGACCAGCTTTTGAAAAAGCATACGGACCTCCATCAGATGATGGAATCAATTGACTTAAATTGGCAAATATTTTAGCAATCAAAATGGCCCCAATGGCAGAAAATATCCAGCCAATTAAACTGATACTACCGAAGCTCGCCAATGCAGAGGGCATTAAAAATACACCTGCGCCAATCATATTTCCCACCACAAGTGAAGTACTCGTCCATACACCAATTTTCTTATGTTCAGTTTGCATCATTCAAGATAAGGAAATATTGTTTAAATTCATTCTATGAAAATTACAAAAGCATCAATAGAATCAGCTGCAGCAAGGATTGCACCTTATATCCATACCACACCAATCATGACCAACAAAAGCATCAACGAATTGTATGGGTTGGACTTGTATTTTAAATGTGAGAATTTTCAAAAAATTGGCGCTTTCAAAATTAGAGGCGGCATGAATGCAAGCTTGCAATTAACACCGGAGCAAATGGAAAAAGGTGTTGCAACACATTCATCAGGCAACCATGCACAAGCCTTAGCATTTGCCGCAAAAATGTTAGGCATCAAAGCCTATATCGTGATGCCAGAGTCTTCTCCTCAAGTTAAAGTGAACGCAGTAAGAGGATATGGTGCAGAAGTGACCATTTGTGCCTCCAACCAAGCAGCTAGAGAATCAACCTTACAAGAGATTGTGGACCGAACAGGTGCCACATTTATACACCCCTACGATAACGACGAAGTAATTACAGGACAAGCAACCTGTGTGAAAGAAATGATTGAGGCGATACCAGATATAGATATCGTTGTCGCACCTGTGGGCGGTGGCGGATTGTTATCAGGGACATGCTTGGGTGCAAACTATTTTAAGCCAGGATTAAAAGTCTATGCAGGAGAACCTGAAGGCGCTGCTGATGCAGTATTGAGTCTTCAATCAGGAAAAGTAGAAAAAGCACCCTTTGTCAATACCATTGCAGACGGATTGATGACTACATTAAGTGAACGTACACTTGAAATCATTCAAGCACATGTTGCTGATATCCTTTTAGTTTCAGATGATGAGATCAAAGCAGCATTGAGATTGGTTTACGAAAGAATGAAAATCATCATTGAACCTAGCTGTGCTGTCCCATTGGCAGCTGTATTAAAAAATCCAGGATTGTTTAAAGGGAAAAAAGTAGGCATTATATTAACTGGCGGAAATGTAGACTTAAGTAAATTTAAAGATTGGTTTTAATTCAACTTACAAATTAAGTGCCTTAAAAAAATATTCCTCGGTCACTTCTTTTACTTGTCCGGGTGAAATGGATTCAACTGTAAGCTCTTCTATAGACCACCTAACCAATCGTATGCATCGATGGTGCATTGCTGCAACCATTTTACGCACTTGGTGAAATTTGCCTTCGGTTAATTCCATTCTCAGCCAGTCAGTTTGTTGATTTTCATGCAATACAATTCCATTATCCCATAAATTAGTTGGAGGCGTCATTAAATCTACTTTGCAAGGAGTAGTTGTATAGGTTGTTCCGTTAGGAGCTGAAATACCTACCCCGTTTTGTAATGTATCTAAAGTGGATTGACTGACTTTGTTTTTCACTTGAACCAAGTAAGTTCTTACATGCGGACGCGAACCCTGAAACAATAATTTGGTTACTTTTTTATTGGTTGTCAAAAGCAATAAACCCTCTGACATTTGATCTAATCTCCCTATGGCATGTGTGCCTTCCGGAAAATTAAAGTTGATATTTGAAAGTAATTGAACCTGATGTGTACTTACAAATTGTGACACCATATTCATTGGCTTATTCAATAAAAAGTAACGGTGTGCATTCATAGCGGCAAATTACTTAATATTGCGTATGGAACAAACGCATAAAGACCCTTTGCACGGAAAAACACTCGCATTTATTGTAGAGGAGTTGGTTCGTCATTTTGGATGGGAGGATCTAGGGCAACATATTCCAATTAACTGCTTTAATATTGATCCAAGCATTCAATCTAGCTTGAAATTCTTACGCAAAACCCCCTGGGCAAGAAAAAAAGTAGAGGAACTCTATATTCGCATGGTGAGCTAAACCTTTCACTGTTGCACTTAATTACATAAATGATTTTAGCTTCTCTGAAAGTACATTTGCTGGTTGTACTCCAGGTTGTCTCCATACAATTTCGCCATTTTTAAAAATCGCTAATGTAGGCACACTGCTTACATTCAATTGTGAAGCCAATTGTTGGTTTTTATCTACATCAATTTTTACGATTCTAACTTGAT
>CALPLN020000129.1 GCA_943324415.2 Sediminibacterium ginsengisoli
ATTGCAAAAGAATATAGTGATGTACAAGTAGCTTATTTATTTGTAGACAACGCAGCAATGCAGATTATTTTAAATCCTGCACAGTTTGATGTGATATTAACAGAAAATTTATTCGGTGATATCATCAGTGACGAAGCATCAGTGTTAGCGGGCTCTTTAGGTTTATTGCCATCTGCATCCGTAGGTAATACAGTGGCCTTGTTTGAACCAATTCATGGATCTTATCCGCAAGCAAAAGGAAAAGACATTGCGAACCCAATGGGCTCTATTTTATCTGCAGCTATGTTATTAGATCATTTTGGATTGAATGAAGAAGCAAATAGTATCCGCACTGCAGTAGACTGGTGTTTGAATAATGGATTTGTTACAAAAGACATCGATGCGAACAATAGTTATACTACAACTGCTATTGGCGATATGGTAGCTGAATTTATTGAGCGTCATGCAAAGGGTGAAAAGCATCCTATACATGAACGTTTACATAAATCCACGATTATTTAAAAATAAGAGGGTATAACAAACAGTTGTTATAAGGTAGTGCAAGTAAACTAGATTAATTTTATAAACGCTTTTTACAAATCGATAGTCAAATGGAATTAAATAAATATTCAAAAACGATTACGTTAGATCCAACACAACCCGCTGCACAAGCGATGTTTTATGGTATTGGATTAACAGATGAAGATTTACATAAAGCGCAAGTTGGTATTGTAAGTATGGGCTATGATGGCAATACTTGTAATATGCATTTAAATGGTTTAGCGGCAGACATTAAAAAAAGTATTTGGGACAATCATTTAGTGGGGTTGACATTCCACACTATTGGAGTGAGTGATGGTATGAGTAATGGTACACCAGGCATGCGTTATTCATTGGTGAGTAGAGATGTGATTGCAGATAGTATTGAAACAGTTTGTGGTGCACAATATTATGATGGATTGATCGCAGTCCCAGGTTGTGATAAAAATATGCCAGGATCGATTATTGCGATGGGAAGATTGAATCGTCCATCTATCATGATTTATGGAGGAACGATTGCACCAGGACATTATAAAGGACAGGATTTAAATATTGTCTCTGCATTTGAAGCATTAGGACAAAAGTTGGCAGGTCAATTAGATGAAGCAGATTTCAAAGGCATCATCAAACACGCATGTCCAGGTGCAGGTGCTTGTGGAGGTATGTATACCGCTAACACCATGGCTGCAGCGATAGAGGCATTGGGTATGAGTTTACCCTACTCTTCCTCTAACCCAGCATTGAGTGAAGAGAAGCAACAAGAGTGTAAGGATGCAGGAAAAGCAATACGATTGTTATTAGAAAAAGATATTAAGCCAAAAGACATCATGACCCGTAAAGCATTTGAGAATGCGATAGCCGTGATCATGGTCTTAGGCGGAAGCACCAATGCAGTGTTGCATATGATTGCGATGGCGAAGAGTGTAGGCGTAAGTATTACACAAGACGATTTTCAAACGATTAGTGATAAGACACCCGTGTTAGCAGATTTTAAACCATCGGGAAAATATTTAATGCAGGACTTGCATCAATATGGCGGCGTGCCAGCAGTAATGAAGTATATGTTGGCGCAAGGATGGTTGCATGGAGATTGTTTAACCGTAACAGGTAAAACAATGGCCGAAAATTTAGCAGCTGCACCCGATTTAGATTTCGAGCAACAAAAAATTATCCTTCCAAAAGCAACACCCATTAAGGCAACGGGTCATTTACAAATCATGTATGGCAATTTAGCCACTGGTGGGAGTGTCGCAAAAATATCTGGAAAGGAAGGTGATCTATTCGAAGGGCCAGCACGTGTGTTTGATGGAGAACATGCATTGATCGAAGGCATCAATACCGGAAAAATAAAAGAAGGCGATGTGGTGGTGATCAAAAATGTTGGACCAGTGGGTGCACCAGGAATGCCAGAGATGTTAAAACCAACATCGGCTATCATTGGCGCAGGCTTAGGAAAATCAGTGGCACTTATCACAGACGGAAGATTCAGCGGAGGCACACATGGCTTTGTGGTAGGACATATTACACCAGAAGCCTACAAGGGTGGATTGATTGCCTTGGTAGAAGACAATGATATCATTGAATTGAATGTGCCAAAGCGAATGATGACCTTAAAAGTAGACGAAGCAACTATTGCAAAAAGAAGAGCAGCATATCAACAACCTGCATTAAAAGCAACGCAGGGTGTGTTATTTAAATACGCAAGATCCGTGAAGGATGCAAGTGAAGGATGTGTAACGGATGAAATCTAAACGCAGGCGTTTAGATCAACAGCAATTATAAAAAGGGTTTTATGGATACAAAACAACTAACAGGATCACAAGCAGTATTGGAAGCATGTATTGCAGAAGGCGTAGATACCATTTTTGGTTATCCGGGCGGAGCGATCATGCCTATCTATGATGCATTGTATGATTACAAGGAAAAGTTACAGCATGTATTGGTACGCCATGAACAAGGTGGCATCCATGCTGGACAAGGCTATGCGAGAACATCAGGTAAAGTAGGAGTTGTATTTGCCACCAGTGGACCAGGTGCGACGAATTTGGTGACAGGATTAGCAGATGCGATGATAGATAGTACACCCTTGGTTTGTATCACAGGACAGGTATTTGCACATTTATTAGGAACAGATGCATTTCAGGAAACAGATATCATCAATATCACGATGCCTGTAACAAAATGGAATTATCAAATCACAGATGCCACAGAGATCCCACATATTTTAGCGAAAGCTTTTTATTTAGCAAGAAGCGGAAGACCAGGACCCGTGTTGATAGACATTTCAAAGAATGCACAATTTCAATCCTTTGATTATGAGGGGTACACCGTTTGCAATCATGTAAGATCTTATCGACCAAAACCAATCATCCGAAAAGAATATATCGACCAAGCGGTTCAATTGATCAATCAAGCAAAAAAGCCATTGGTCATTTTTGGACAGGGTGTGATCTTAGGAAAAGCAGAAAAAGAATTCAAGAAATTTATAGAGAAGTCTGGTATGCCAGCGGCATGGACCATTTTGGGATTGAGTGCCTTACCAACGGATCATCCACAGAACGTGGGTATGCTAGGCATGCACGGCAATTATGGTCCCAATGTATTGACGAATGACTGTGATGTATTGATCGCAGTGGGTATGCGTTTTGACGATCGTGTAACAGGCAGATTGGATAAGTATGCGAAGCAAGCAAAAATCATTCATTTAGATATTGATCCATCCGAAATAGATAAAAACGTATTAGCACATGTAGGTGTATGGGGCGATTGTAAAGAAACCCTACCCTTGTTGACGATGGGGATCGAACAAAAAGACAGATCAGCATGGTTGAATGTGTTTGCAGGTTATGCAAAAGAAGAATACGAGCAGTGTATTAAAGATGAGATGCATCCAAGTAGTGAAGCGATGAGCATGGCCGAAGTAATTCATGCTGTCAATGAAATCACTAAAGGAGACGCCATCATTGTAACCGATGTGGGACAACACCAAATGGTGACCTGTAGGTATGCCAAGTTCAATCAAACTAGGAGCAATGTGACTTCGGGCGGATTGGGAACAATGGGCTTTGCTTTACCAGCAGCGATAGGTGCAAAGTTTGGCGCATTGGATAGAACGGTGATCGCAGTGATTGGAGATGGTGGCATACAAATGACATTACAAGAGTTTGGCACGATCATGCAAACAGGGATAGAGGTTAAAGTCATGATTTTAAACAATGAGTTTTTAGGGATGGTGCGTCAGTGGCAGCAATTGTTTATGGAGAAGCGATACAGTTTTGTGGATATAGAAAGTCCGGACTATGTGATGCTTGCCAATTCATATAAGATTGCAGCGGCGAAAGTAAGCCAGCGTGAAGAACTAGAAGCTGCAGTGGCAAAGATGTTAGCGCATAAAGGATCTTATGTATTAGAAGTGATGGTGGGCAAAGAAAACAATGTCTTCCCAATGGTACCACAAGGTTGCTCGGTTTCAGAAATCAGGCTCAAGTAAAACTTGAGACTGATTCGACCGAATGAAATGAGGTCAAATACCTAAAAAGTAAAACGAAGATTATGGAAAACGAAAAACAAGAATTTACGATTACGGTCTACACCGAAAACCAAGTTGGTTTGTT
Organism: Sediminibacterium ginsengisoli; assembly: GCA_943324415.2. Taxonomy (GTDB): domain Bacteria; phylum Bacteroidota; class Bacteroidia; order Chitinophagales; family Chitinophagaceae; genus Sediminibacterium; species Sediminibacterium ginsengisoli_C. Next base: position 4,134 of record CALPLN020000129.1, read on the forward strand.
GAATCGTATTGCTATTATTTTTTCGAGAAGAAAAATAAATGTAGAAAGCTTGAATACATCGCCTTCGGAAGTACCGGGCATACACCGATTTACCATTGTGGTAGTAGAGTCAAAAGAAGTAGTGATTAAAGTGGTAAGACAAATAGAAAAGCAGGTAGAAGTATTGAAAGCCTATTATAATACCAACGACGAAATTGTTTGGCAGGAGTTGGCATTGTATAAAGTATTGTCGGATGAGATTACAGAAAAAGTAAAAGTAGAAAGGTTGTTGAGAGAGTTTGGCGCAAGAGCAGTAGCGATCAGAAAAGACTTTATTGTTTTTGAAACGACAGGACATAGAGAAGAAACCAATAAGTTGATGGAAGCATTGGCGCCATTTGGTTTGGTAGAGTTTGTAAGAAGTGCGAGAGTGGCCATTATCAAAGAGAGTGCAGGCTTCCACGAAAAGCTAAAAGACTTTGAAAAAAGAGAACCAGGAGATGAACTAATAGAAAACGAGTACCTAGGAAAAAGAGAAGCCGTATTCACGATGTAAAACGAAACGTATAATTTTTTTACAAGCGATCATTATAAACTATCATAACAATAACAATCAAATCTTTCAATTCATAAACTAAACAAATCATGGCAAAATTAAATTTCGGAGGTACCGAAGAAAATGTGGTAACCCGCGAAGAGTTCCCATTAGCAAAAGCACAAGAAGTCTTAAAAAATGAAGTGGTAGCAGTCATTGGATATGGCGTACAAGGACCAGGACAAGCATTGAACCAAAAAGAAAATGGGGTAAATGTGATTGTAGGTCAAAGAAAAAATTCAAAATCATGGGATAAGGCAATCGCTGATGGATTTGTTCCAGGCCAAACCTTATTTGAAATAGAAGAAGCATTAGAGAAAGGAACCATTATTTGTTATTTATTAAGCGATGCTGCACAAATCGCTATGTGGCCAACAGTTAAGAAACACTTAACGCCAGGTAAGGCATTGTATTTTTCTCATGGATTCGGTATCACGTATAAAGAGCAAACAGGAATTGTACCTCCAGCAGATGTGGATGTCATTTTAGTTGCACCAAAAGGATCAGGTACTTCATTAAGAAGAA
>CALPLN020000130.1 GCA_943324415.2 Sediminibacterium ginsengisoli
ATTGAATTATGCTTTATGTTTTTGATCTACAAGCTTGGCCACTACTTCGCCACTAATTAAACTTGGTGGCACACCTGGACCTGGCACTGTTAGTTGACCAGTGTAATATAAGTTATTTACTTTTTTGCTTTTACAACTTGGTTTTAAATTTGCTGTTTGCAATAATGTATTTGCCAATCCGTAGGCATTGCCTCTAAAAGAATGGTATTCTTCTTTAAACTCCTTAACCGCAAAAGAACGTTTATACACAATGGCATCCCGGATAGACTGTCCAATTCGTTCTTCGAAACGTTGAATGATCATCTCAAAATATTGATCTCTAATCTCTTCCGTATCGCCTTCCAATCCAGCTGCAATAGGGATCAATAAGAATAAATTTTCACATCCTTCAGGTGCTACTGTTGGATCTGTTACCGAAGGTACGCTTGCATAAAACAACGGACGTGTTGGCCATTTAGGATCGGTATAAATTTCATGCCCATGTAAGCCGAAATCAGTATCAAAAAATAACTGATGGTGCAATACACCTTCTAGTTTTTTATTCAATCCAATATAATACAACAATGAACTCGGTGCCATAACCCTTGTATCCCAATATGCACTAGAATAAGATTGATATTCCGGTGCTAATAATTTAGTTTCAATATGGTGATAGTCTCCTGCACCAATCAAGACATCCATAGTGTATTGTTGCTTCTCACCTGTTGCATTGTTTAAGGTATGCACCGCAACAGCTTTGCCTGACTGCACTTGGATCGAAGTCACTTCCTCCCCTAATTTAAATTGCACTCCCAAAGAAGTTGCTAAATCATACATTGCCTGCACAATACTATACATGCCAAATTCAGGATACCATGTACCTCCTTTGATATCAGCATAATTCATTAAGCTATACAATGCAGGTGTTTTTTCTGGCAATGCACCTAAAAATAAAACGGGAAATTCCATTAAAGATTGAATAGCTGGATGCTTGAAAAATTTTGCGACATGCTTTTTCATCGACTGAAAAACATCTAATTTAAAAACACCCTTCACTAAATCCATATCCAAGAACTCTGTCAAGGACAAGCCTGGGTTGTGCACTAGTTTTCCAACACCTACGTCGTATTTGAATTTTGCCTCAGCCATAAAAGCATCCAATGCTTTCGCGGCGCCTGGCTCTACTGACTCCAATAAATTTTGTAATTCGTTGTAATTGGCTGGTATATCCCATCCTTCTTTTTCAAAATAAACTCTATAAGAAGGATCTAATCTTTTAAGTGCATAATAATCACTTACTTTTTTCCCAAAGGAATTAAAATATCTTTCAAAAATATCTGGCATCCAATACCAGCTTGGACCCATATCAAATGTAAATCCTTCCGCTTTAAACTTTCTGGCTCTACCGCCAGGTAAATCATGCTTTTCAATTATAGTTACTTGCCAACCTTTTTGTGCTAAGAAACTTGCAGCAGACAAACCTGCGAAACCAGCTCCAATAACAATAACTTTTTTTGATTGCGATGACATGAATTTAATATCTTTGTATCTTTTGTTTTAAAATTTTTCTAGCAAAGTGAATTCTACTTTTGATTGTACCAAGAGGCTCATTTAGTGCATCTGCAATTTCATTGTATTTATACCCTTCGTAGTATAAATTGAATGGTGTTCTAAATAACTCCGGCAAATCGTGTATGAACTGATTTACTTCCTTCAAATTTAAGTTAGTTATTCCATCATTCACCACCTTGTTGAAAGTTTGGTCAATTAAAAAGTCATTTGGACTATTGTCCAACACAGTAGATTGCTTGGCTTTACGGCGATAATCATTGATGAAAATATTGCGCATAATGGTATATAACCATGCTTTGATATTGGTTCCAACGTTGTACTTGTCTTTATTAGAAATAGCTCTGTATAAGGTGTCTTGGTAAAGATCTTTCGCAGACTCATGATCCTTTGTAAGGTTGATAGCGAAAGGTCTTAAAAACTCAGCATTTTCGGTAAGCAATAGACTAAATTCTGCGTTTGACATACAATTATGTTTAATGTTTGAATCCTAAAGTTAAACATAATAAATTGACAAAACCTCACTTTTGTTTAATTATTTTAAAATAATATTAAACAAAATAAACAGACAAGGCAAAATATGACCCTGCCAATCCTATAAAGTATTGACAAACAACAGATTGATACCATGTTGAAAGTAAAACATAGTAGTATTGTATGACGCAAATACGCCATTCAACTGGAAAATAGGAAGGGATGAGGTGATTAAATCTCCTGTAAAAAGGCGATCGTCTCTGATAAGCTTCTCTTCAAATGAATGTTAGAAGAGATTTTTCCTTTGTACTCTTGAATCAATTGTCCAGATAAGATAATCGGAATCTGCGGATTGATTGTCGCTAAGTTGGTGAAAAATTTGTCCAATTTGAAGTTTCTTGCTGGCATCGTAATGTGACAGTACAAATAGTCCACTTTCTTGAATTCAGTTAGATATTTTAAGTCTACCATCGGTACATTGGTACCTAAATAGTCTACATAAATTCCTTTCTGCTTTAATAGAAAATGTACATATAATAAGCCTAACTCATGGTATTCTCCTTCTGGAAGGAACAATACGATGCGTTTGCTATAATTTAACAAAGGGGTCAATCGTTCTATTCCTAGAATGATTTTTTGACGTACAATATTTGTTGCTAAGTGCTCTTGAGCGGGATTAATATGGTTAGTTACCCATAGAATTCCTACACGCTCTAAGTAAGGGAAGATGATTTCGTTGATTGTTTTTTCAATTCCTTTCTGCCCAATGTATAAATCTAATTGGCGTTCAAAGGCAACCATGTTTAAGCTGACCATTTCCTTGATAAGCGCATTCACCACACGCTCTTTTTGGGCGTCTAGCTGGTTCAATGCCATGATTTTTTCTTCCATCTGCTCGGAAGACATCTTATCTATATGAGAGATTTTAAACCCATATTTATTCAATAAGGAAACGTTTAAAATTACCTTTAACTCGTCTGCGGAGTAAGATCTGATATTGGTTTCTGTTCTTTGAGGTTGCAAAAAATTATAACGCTGTTCCCATATACGTATGGTGTGCGCTTTAATTCCAGAAATTTTCTCTAAATCCTTGATTGTATAAGATGACATACTACAAAAACAACAATTTGATAGAATAGTTCAGTTTTGACTAAAATTATTGTGTTTAAACCAATTGTGTTTAATCTTTGAAAATATTGCGCCTTAAAAAGGATAAACAAAACTATTTTTTTAATCCTCGTAGGTACTCTCCGTATCCGCTTTTTGCATATTTATCGGCTAAGACCAACAATTGCGCTTTATCAATGAAGCCCATTCGGTAGGCCACTTCTTCGATACAGCCTATCTTTTGACTTTGACGCTTCTCAATGACACGTACAAATTCACAAGCGTCTGCTAGTGACTCAAAAGTACCCGTGTCTAACCAAGCGGTACCCCTATTCATGATACCCACTTGTAATTGCTTACGCTCTAGGTATACTTTGTTCACGTCTGTAATCTCATATTCCCCTCTTGGTGAAGCAGGAATGTTTTTTGCGATCTCAACTACTTGGTTGTCATAAAAATACAAACCAGGTACTGCGTAGTTTGATTTAGGATGCGTTGGTTTTTCTTCCAAAGACAACGCATTGTTGTGTTCATCAAACTCTACTACACCGTAACGCTCAGGATCGTTTACTTCATAGGCAAATACCGCAGCCCCTTCTACATCATTGAATGATTGAACCAATTTGCTGAATCCTGCACCATAAAAAATATTATCACCTAATACCAATGATACTTTATCCTTACCAATGAAATCTGCACCAATTACAAATGCTTGAGCTAAACCATTCGGAACCGCTTGCACTGCATAACTAAATTGACATCCTATTTCAGATCCATCTCCTAACAATCTTTTAAATTGATCGTTGTCTTCTGGAGTAGTGATGATCAAGACTTCTTTAATACCCGCCAACATTAATACTGACAATGGGTAATAGATCATGGGCTTATCATAGATCGGCATCAATTGCTTACTAATTCCTTTTGTAATAGGATACAATCTTGTACCTGATCCACCTGCTAATATAATACCCTTCATAAAATCTTATTTAATTATTGTGACCAATTTATAAACTCGCAGCATAGTCCGCAAAGCTGCCTAATGTTTTGTCTTTTTCAGATAATTGAATTTCACTCACTGGCAATTTCCAGTCGATGTTTAAATCTTTGTCATTGTACATGATACCCACTTCATTGCCTGGCTGGTAAAATTTATCTACTTTATAAAAGAAAGTAGCTTGTTCACTCAAAACAACAAATCCATGCGCAAAACCTGCTGGTACAAAAAATTGTTTATGATTTTCTGCAGTCAATTCAATCGCGAAATGCTGACCAAAACTTGGTGAGTCTTTTCTTAAGTCTACTGCAATATCTAACACCGCTCCTTCTAATACTCTAACCAATTTTGCTTGTGCAGCATCTCCCTTTTGCATATGCAATCCTCTCAATACCCCTTTCGATGATCTTGATTGGTTGTCTTGCACAAACTCAATGTCTAATCCTGAAGCTGCTTTAAAGTCCCTACTGTTATAGGTTTCAATAAAATAGCCGCGCGCATCTCCATGCACTTTCTCGTGTACAATAAAACAATCTTTAAGGGGGGTCTGTTCAATTCTCATTATCGGTTCGTATACATTTCGTTATAGTACTGTTGGTAGGTGCCACTTGTTACGTTGGTTAACCAATCTTCATTATTTAAATACCAGTCAATCGTTTCTGCCAATCCTTCCTCAAAAGTCACAGAGGGTGACCATCCTAATTCTTTATTCAACTTTGTCGCATCAATGGCATAACGGCGATCATGACCTGGACGATCTTTCACATAGGTAATCAAGCTTTCGCTCTCTCCTTTTGATCTGCCTAATTTTTCATCCATCTGCGTACACAACAATTTCACTAAATCAATATTCGTCCACTCATTGAAACCGCCAATATTATAAGTGTCTGCTCGCTTCCCTTGGTGGAACACTAAATCAATTGCGCGTGCATGGTCTTTTACAAATAACCAATCACGTGTGTACAATCCATCTCCATACACAGGCAATGGCTTCTTTGTAATAATATTGTGAATAAACAATGGAATCAATTTCTCAGGAAAATGATTTGGACCATA
>CALPLN020000131.1 GCA_943324415.2 Sediminibacterium ginsengisoli
TCATTGTCATTTCGTAACCTCTACTACGCACAAAACATTACGCGGACCAAGAGGCGGTGTGATCATGATGGCTAAAGACGGTGAGAATACCTTAGGCTTAAAAGATATAAAAGGAAATTTAAGATTGTGGTCTAATGTGATTGATATGGCTGTATTCCCAGGAACACAAGGTGGGCCATTAGAGCATGTCATTGCAGCAAAAGCCATTGCATTTGGTGAAATCCTTTCTGATGAATTTACCGTGTACGCGAAACAAGTTCAAAAGAATGCACAAACCATGGCAGCAGCATTTGTGGCAAAAGGCTATGAAATCATCAGTGGCGGTACAGACAATCATTTGATGTTAATTGACCTTAGAAATAAAAATATCAGTGGTAAAAAAGCCGAGCAGGTTTTAGGCATGGCAGATATTACAGCGAATAAAAATATGGTGCCTTATGACGACAAATCTGCTTTTGTAACATCTGGTATCCGTTTCGGGGTGGCTGCAATTACAACAAGAGGGATGAACGAAGGTCATATCCCATTTGTTGTTGATGCCATTGATACCGCATTGATGAATGCAGATAATGAAACCGTATTGGCAAACACGAAAAAAGAAGTCAACAAGTTCATGGAGCAATTTGTATTGTACCCAGAATTAGGATAATCATTTAACTTTAGGATATGATACAAAGAATACAAACCATTTGGTTACTGATAGCTAGTGCTGCTGCATTCTCTATTTTGAAGTTCCCATTTTATTACACTCCCGAGCCCAACGCTTTGGAGATCAATGGCGCTGGTCAATATAGCACCCTTATCACTCTAGCTTTCAGTGCTTGCTTATCTTTTATCAGCATTTTTTTATACGGAAACCGTATGTTACAATTAAAAGTAACCTTGGTTAACTTTATGCTTTCAGGATTGATTGGGTATTTCATTTATACTATTGTTATCGCGCATCCAGGAGGAGGATTTACGCTTGCTTCTGCTGGATTATTTTTAATCCCAATCTTACAATTGATTGCTTGTTACAAAATTTATCAGGACGAAAAAATGGTTAAAAGCGCGGATAGAATTAGATAAAAAATAACCCCCACATAGAAATGCAGGGGTATAAGTAAAACATAAGCTCAGTTTATATCATTAGTCTTTCGCAATGGCAAACACAATAGTCTGTGTGACAAAGTAATTTACCTTATTCCCATTTTGCTCAGCTGGAATCCATTTAGGTCCTTTCTCAATAATTCTTACTGCTTCAGCGGCAGTACCATAACCTGGATCATTTAACGCCTCAACGTTTCTCACTTCACCAGTACTTGTTACAACAAAACTCAATATTACTCTATATTGACCCGATGGTGCACCTTTTGAAACTGGTAAATCACGATTTAAGTTTTTACTCAAATAGCTCACCCAGCCACTTGAACCTCCTGGAAATTGAGGCGATTTCTGTGCTGTATAAAAAATAGGTTCGTTATTTATTTTGGAATCAACCAATTTCTGAATTTTTGGTGCATTGAATATCGTTGCTTCCTCTTTACTCTTTTTCCCATATCCAATAACAGTCTCCGATGGTATTTTATTTTGTAAGTTATTTTTAGCACCTTGTCTTGTAGCTATAAAAATTACGCCGTTTTTTGCCGGCTCACCATAAAGAGAAACAACAGAAGGGTCTTTTCGGATAGTCATAGACTCGATTTCACTTGTTCGTATCGTATCTATATCTATCGCACTTGCATTCTTTAAAGGAACTCCGTCTACCACATACAATGGTGTTGTAGTAGAAACATATTTCGCATCAACAATGATTCTTTTTACAGAAGTAGACGATTTTAACGTGATTTCAATGACACCATTTTGACCATCTTCAGCAAATTTATCGATTGCTTTTTCACCCTTCCAGACTTTTACAGATTCAATGTCATTTGGCGATATTGAACGCATTTCGATTTCTGACATTTTTACTCCATTTACAAAATAAACTGGATTTACTCCATTTGAGGGCGGTGGTGGAGGAGGTGGTGGAGGTAACAACTTTGCATTACTAGTATTTGCAGGCTTTGCAGTATCAATAACTAATTGTGAAATGTTGTTTTTAATTGCTTCAACTTTATTTTCAATGATTTCTTTTGCATGTACTTTAATGGACACTAAACATACAGATGCAATTAATACAGGTAATACCATGACCCTTCTGACGTAAGAGTATTTTGTGGTGGTGGATGTTGTTAACATGATTAAGCGACGTTTAATGGATGAATAAAAAAATTGGTGGGTTGGACTTAAAAAATGATTGCCATAATGGGTTTGCAATAACATTTTTGCAAAAGCAGCCACATCGGCATTACCTACAGCTTCTTCGTCTGCAATAAATTCATGAATTGCCATAAGCTCTTTTTGTATGATCCAATTAAAAGGATTTACCCAAAAAAGAGACGCTACAATTTGACAATAGATTCGATCCCAGGTATGCCTTTGTTGGATATGGGTAATTTCATGTTTGAAAATTTGTTGTCCCCCTTCATCTTGTAATGAAATAGCCTCTTTCCAAAATAAATTATTAAAAAAAGAAAAGGGGGCATTTTCTTCTTCAGTATGTACAAAGTCAAATCCTTCCATCGGCGTTACTTGAGATTTACGCTTAATATTTTGGATTTTGATTATTTGAATCAACAACATGGTTACAAATGTCATTGCAATTAAAACCGAACCCATTAAAACAAAGTCCATCCAAGTAAAATGATAAGCAGATTGCTTGACTGGTAAAACCAATTGTATCACTTCATAAGAACCATACAGCACAGGCTCTTCAATCGAAAACCAATCGAAATTTAATAAAGGGGCAATCAAACTAATTACGGATGCAGACAACAAATAAAATCGATTGTAATAGTGAAATTTTTTATTTCTTAATGCAATCCAGTAGTAGCCTACAAACAATCCTGAAATTAAAATGGTTTGAAATAAATACAGAAAAATAGATTGACTAGTCATGGCTCTTGTTTTTAAGTTGTTGTAAAAGCAATTCCAAATCTTCGATCGACATTTGTTTCTTATCTACTAAAAAGGATACGACATTAGAATAGGACCCTTCAAAATACCTTTCCGTCAAACCCTCTATTCTTTTTCCAGAATAAGCAGCTTTACTGACTAAAGGATGGTAAAAATTATTTCGGTTGGGATTTTGTATCCCAACGAACTCCTTTTCCACTAAAATTTTCAATAAGGTTGCCACCGTATTATGATGTGGCTTTGGCGCCTCCAATGCTTCTAAAATATCTTTGATATACCCTCCTTGATCCAGCGACCAAAGGGCTTGCATGATTTGTTCTTCGGCTTGAGTCAGTTTCTTCATATTATTCTTTTAAACTTTGTAACTAAATTCTTAGTCAATATTATAACTAATTTTTTAGTTAGACAAATAATTTGGCTGTTATTTTTAAATGGAATAATTTTATGATATCATTTTAATATCAAATTACTACTATGGAAAAGTTAATGAAACCAATGAATGGCTATAAAGCAGCCTTAATAGCACTTATGTCATTTATCACTGGTTTATATGGAATTATTAGTACAGCACAAAACTCAACTCCAAGCGGAGGCGTAATTATCTTTGGCGTTTTATTTATTCTGTTCGGTGTTTTTTTAATGAGGGGATTAATGGTGGTGGATCCAAACTATAGTATTGTACTTACCTTCTTTGGTAAATATGTAGGAACAGTAAGGGAAAATGGATTGCAGTTTGTGAATCCTTTTTATTCAAAATTGAAAGTTTCCCTTCGATCTCAAAGTATTGAGAGTACTAAATTAAAAGTAAATGACAAGTTGGGGAACCCTATTGAAATTGCAGCAGTGATATTATATGAAATAAGTGATACCTATAAAGCAGTTTTTGATGTAACTAATTTTAATGAATATATGAAAAACCAAAGTGAGGCAGCAGTTCGTCATTTAGCAACAAGTTACCCATATGATAATATTGAGGATGAACATGCGCAAATAACATTGCGTGATGGCGGTGAAAAAGTAATCAAAATGCTTGAACAAGAACTAAATGAGAGACTAATAAAAGCAGGTATTAATGTTACTGAAGCAAGAATTAGTCATTTGGCTTATGCTTCAGAAATAGCTGGTGCAATGCTACAACGTCAACAAGCCACAGCAATTGTAGCTGCTAGAACTAAAATAGTAGAAGGTGCAGTGGGTATGGTGGAAATGGCATTAGCAATGTTGTCAGAAAAAGATATAGTAGTGCTAGATGACGATAAAAAAGCTGCAATGGTAAGTAATTTAATGGTGGTGCTTTGTGGTGAAAAATCAGCCTCTCCAGTTTTAAATACTGGCACTCTTTATTAATCTTAAAAATATAAGTATGTCATTAACAAAAAAAACATTTGTATTAAGAATCAATGATGAAAGCTTTTCTGCATTAGCAAAATGGGCTGAAGATGAATTCAGAAGTGTAAACGGACAAATTGAAATGATTTTAGACAAAGCATTGAAAGATTCCGGTAGAAAAAAAGAGCAGTCATACAATAATAACAGCACTGTAAAAAGCTTAGTAAAGAATAAAATTTAACTTGCTCAGATTTACTAAGCTACTTCAATCTCCCTCTCAATCGCATTTTGTACAAGCTGATTCAAACTAATGCCTTTTGTAGTAGCAAGCTTAGCTGCCTTTTGATGAAGATCGGGTGTTACACAAATATTGAATGATCCTTTAAAGCGTTTATTAAGAGGCTTATTTGTTTGTTTACATATTTCAATATAATCTTCAACTGCTTCTTTAAAAGCATTTTTTACTTCAGTGACAGACCCTCCTTCATATAAAATCAAATCTTCTATACATTCTATTTTGCCATGTAGGATTTCATCTTCTGCACTAAAAGATACCGATCCAAGAAAGCCTTTGTAGTTTAATGTATTTTTCATTTTTTTAAATTAAACTTATTTATAAGTTACCTAAATTTAATATTTATAAATTGAAAATAGTAAATTTAGGTGTCATAAAATATTGATTATAAATTAGTTACATAGAATTTAGGCTAACAATTTATAAATATCATAGGAAACGACTAAATTCATTATAACAAATTATGTTCATATAAAGATGAAAGTAATTAAACACCTTTAAATTGACTTAAATGAAATATAA
>CALPLN020000132.1 GCA_943324415.2 Sediminibacterium ginsengisoli
CTATTTTAAAATGATAGCCACATTAAGTTTACTACAGCCTTACGGGGCAGTTCGCTTCATGTTACGGCATGAAAATTATGGACGCAAATGTACAAAATCGCCGTAAATTTGCCAATATAAGATTTGCTCAAAAATTAGGCTGAGAATCTAAAAGCTGTAATTTTGCCAAACAGCCGTTAGTTTTAGAGCTAATCGATTAAATATTAAGAAGCTATGCTGCATAAAAAATGGTGGAAATTGTTGTCTTTTATTTTGCTTTTGTACACTTGTACCCATGGATTTTTGGTGAAAGTTCCTAAGTTAGATGACCGTATGCAGGAGTCCATCCGCAATTTCTTCTTTCATGTTCCAATGTGGTTTGGCATGATGATTTTATTATTCGTTTCCTTGGTGTATTCCATTAAATATTTGAGGTCATCTAGTTTAGTACATGATATTTATGCGCAAGCTTATGCAGCGATGGGATTAACTTTTGGCATTCTAGGCATTATCACTGGTGCTTTATGGGCAAACTATCAATGGGGAAGCCCTTGGGTAGGTGATCCAAAACAGAATGGAGCAGCTATCGCCTTACTGATTTATTTTGCCTACTTCGTTTTAAGAGGAAGTTTAGTGGATGCAGAGAAAAAAGCAAGACTTTCTGCAGTCTACAATATCTTCTCCTTTTTCATGTTGTTTCCGACACTTTGGATTTTACCAAGACTAACTGAATCGTTGCATCCTGGAGGACAGGGTAGCGATGGCAATCCAGGGATCAATGGTAAAGACATGTCCGCCAATATGCGTACTGTATTTTATCCTGCAGTGATTGGGTGGACTTTATTAGGCGTTTGGATAACTACCTTGAAAATACGTGTTCAAATGATTCAATTAAAGAAAGACGGGCTCCTATAATTAAGCAAATTCAAACATTAAAATATGTTCACCTTTTTACAAACACAACAAGCAGCAACACAAAGTATCCTATTACAGAATGGTAAAATATACCTAGTGATGGCAGTCGTATGCATCGTACTAATTGGTTTATTCGCTTATGTTACTTCAATTGATCAAAAAATTAAACAACTAGAAAAATAAAAGTATATGTCAACAACATCAGAGTACAGTTTTTTTCAGAGTGTAGAAAAAAGTTTCGACAAAGCATCAAAGTTCACTCAATGGGAGAATGGTTTATTAGAACAAATCAAAGCATGTAATAGTATTTACAGCATGCGTTTTCCAGTAAAAATGGATGACGGCAGAATCGAAGTGATTGAAGCGTACAGAGTGCAACACTCTCAACATAAATCTCCATGTAAAGGTGGTATCCGCTTTAGCATGGCAGTGAATCAAGATGAAGTGATGGCATTGGCTGCATTGATGACCTATAAATGTGCCATCGTGAATGTGCCATTTGGTGGAGGTAAAGGAGGTATCAAAATTAGTCCTAGATCTTTGAGCCCTTATGAGTTAGAAAAAATCACAAGAAGATATACAGCTGAATTGGTGAAGAAAAACTTTATTGGTCCTGGTATCGACGTTCCTGCTCCAGATTATGGAACAGGTGAGCGTGAGATGGCATGGATTGTAGATACCTACCAATCTTTGAAACCAGGTGAGATTGATGCAGCTGGTTGTGTAACAGGTAAGCCTGTTTCATTGGGTGGGGTAAGAGGACGTAAAGAAGCAACAGGCTTGGGGGTGTTTTACGGAGTGAGAGAGGTTTGTTTGATGGAAGATGTGATGAAGAAATTAGGCTTGACAGTAGGTATTGAGAACAAACGTGTGATTGTTCAAGGCTTAGGTAATGTGGGTTATTTCTCTGCTAAGTTCTTTAGAACACATGGCGCTAAAGTAGTCGCTATTGCAGAATATGAAGGCGCAATTTACTGTGCAGATGGATTAGATGAAGAAGCAGTATTCCAACACAGAAAAGCAACGGGCAGTATCTTGAATTTTCCTGGTGCAACCAATATCGAAAAGAGTTCGGATGCTTTAGAGATGGAATGTGATATTTTAATCCCTGCAGCTTTAGAAAACGTGATTGATAAAAACAATGCACCTAATATCAAAGCAAAAATTATTGGTGAAGCAGCAAATGGTCCTTTGACTCCAGAAGCAGATGATATCTTGTCAAAGAAGGGTGTGTTGGTGATTCCAGATATGTACTTGAATGCAGGTGGTGTAACTGTATCTTATTTTGAGTGGTTGAAAAACTTAAGTCACGTAAGATATGGCCGTTTAGAAAAACGTTTCACTGAAAATGCGAATATCAATATCATCAATCAAATAGAAGAATTGACTGGCAAAAAAGTGAGTGCAACAGAAAGAGCAGTGATTGCGCATGGTCCAGATGAAATTGATTTAGTACATAGTGGATTAGAAGAAACAATGATCACTGCTACTAGAGAGATCATGGAGATTTGGAATGCAAATCCAACTATTCCAGATATGAGAACTGCAGCTTATGTATGTGCTATCAACAAAGTAGCCACTTCTTATACAGAATTAGGTATTTTCCCTTAATCGGATTAAAGATGGGGGTCAACATAATTGGGGAAGTGATGCAATCGATGCAGCTTCCCCAATTTTATTTCTGCTCCAATCGTTTCATGTCCATTCGATGCAATTAAATAGGTAGCCTCTAATACTTGTTGGTATTGTAACAATTGAAGGATCGTTTTTTCATTCAGTGGCGTATTCGCTTCCTTGCATTCAATAATCATCCAAGGATTTTCTGCACGATAAACTAGGATATCAAATCTTTTATTGAGCGTGCCTAATTGAATTGTTTTTTCAATCGCTATGAGTTCTGCAGGGTAGTTGCAAACTTGAATTAGGTATTGTAAAAGATGTTGTCTTACCCATTCTTCTGGTGTAAGCACCACCCATTTTTTTCTACAAGGATCAAAGATCTGGTCTTTGCCTTGCACTGATTGGACTTTAAAGTCATAAGTTGGAAAATCAACTAAAATCATGGAATGAAAAAAAAATGGTATTTTTACAAAATTATTAGATCAAAGATAGGCTTATGAAAACAAAAGAAGAAATTGTAGAAAACTGGTTACCTAGATATACTGGAGCTAGTTTAGATCAATTTGGAAAATATATCCTATTGACTAATTTCAGCAATTATGTGAAGATGTTTGCAGAAAGACACCATGTAGAAGTTATAGGTAAGGATCGCCCAATGCAGTGTGCCACAGCAGAAGGAATTACGATCATTAATTTTGGGATGGGAAGCCCAGGTGCGGCAACCATCATGGATTTATTAACAGCCATTCAACCCGAAGCCGTTTTGTTTTTAGGAAAATGTGGAGGTTTGAAAAAAAGAAATAAAGTAGGAGATTTAATCTTACCTATCGCCGCATTAAGAGGAGAGGGAACATCGAATGATTATTTCCCGCCAGAAGTACCGGCCCTTCCTGCTTTCGCTTTACAAAAAGCAATTTCAACAACCATTAGAGATAACAATGTGGATTATTGGACTGGAACGGTCTATACAACAAACCGCAGAGTTTGGGAGCATGACGAAGAATTTAAAGCCTACTTAACTAAAGTTAGGGCGTATGCGATTGATATGGAAACCGCTACTATTTTTACTGTAGGATTTTACAATAAGATTCCAACAGGAGCATTGTTATTGGTGAGTGATTCTCCAATGGTGCCAGAAGGGGTTAAGACAGAAGCTAGTGATAGTAAAGTGACTGCTGAATTTGTAGAGCGCCATTTGTCTATAGGCATTGAATCATTAAAGCAATTGATCAATGATGGCATGACGGTAAGACACTTGAAGTTCTAGTTTTTATGCCTAATCTTTCCAAAGAAAAGGGAAAAGAATGTAGGCTAGTGCCACAATCATGATGTCAAACCCAACTAATAATCCAACAAGTTGAGGTAATCCATTTTGCACAATGTCAGAGAAAGCGATATTCGCAATCTTCATCAACAAAAGTAGTTGAGGTATAATGAGTGGAAACCCTAAGATGGCCATAATGGCTGAGGGTTGTTGTGCTTTAGCAGCAATAGCAGCTAAAAAACTAAATACCAAACTCAAGCTAATGCCTCCCAAGCAGCTTAGTCCAAAGAATAAAAGAATATGGGTCAAAGGATTGCCAAGTAAAACCATGAATAGCATCAGACTCAATGCGCTCATAGCACACATCAGTAAACTGTTGAAAATCAATTTTGAAAATATAAAATTGACAGGGCTGACAATGGAATAAAAATAAAGCATTCTTCCTTTCCCTTCTTGTAAGAAACTTCTCGCCACCGCATTGATACAAATAAAAAGTAACGTGATCCAATAAAGCCCATTCCATACTTTATCTTCTGGAAGCCCCATGGTCAAGTAAATCACAAAAGTAGTAGACGCTAAATAAATCAAGATGCCAAAAAAAGTATACTGCTGTCTCCATTCAAGCAATAAGTCTTTTTTTAAAAGCGTGGTGATATTTTTTAGTGATGCATTCATGAAGGGGATGGGCTTATTTTGCTGCGCAGATTCTACATCTAGGTTCGTAGTTGTTTTTTTCTCCTAATACGACAGTACCTTCTTCTTCACTGGTTCTGTGTGAGATATTGGCTAAATGGCCACATTGTACGCAGATGGCATGTAATTTAGTAATGAAATCAGCAATGGCTAAAAGTTGTGGCATAGATCCAAAAGGTTTGCCTAAATAATCCATGTCTAATCCAGCAACAATCACACGTTTTCCTTGCATGATTAATGTTTCACAAACACGCACTATCTCATCGTCAAAAAATTGCGCTTCATCAATACCCACTACATCTGCATGTTCAGCAAGCAATAAAATATTTCTTGCATGGTCAATTGGAATAGAGGGGATAGAGTTGGCATCATGGCTCACAACTTTCTCTCTATCGTATCTAGTATCTGTAGCAGGTTTATAGATTTCAACTTTCAAATTCGCAATTCTTGCTCTTTTAAGTCTTCTAATTAATTCTTCGGTTTTGCCGCTAAACATACTCCCGCAAACCACTTCTAACCAGCCTCTTTTTTCTTTTGAAAAGTTTTGTTCAATAAACATAGACAATAATGCAATTTCTTTTTCGTTCTTAAATAAATCCTTATTCTTTAATTCCTTCAAAAGTAGACATTCCTATGGAAAGAGTTGCCGCTTTGGTTGAAAAATTAACCA
>CALPLN020000133.1 GCA_943324415.2 Sediminibacterium ginsengisoli
AAACATATAAATCTCAATTAACACAATTAAACTAAAATGATCAAATCAACATTAAAATTAGTAGCTGCAATTGTATTGTTTGCAAGTTGTAACAGTTACGAAAAAGCACCTTCAGGCATGATGTATAAAATTACACATGGTGATGGTAACCAAAAGAAATTAGAACAAGGACAATTTGTTAAAATTAACATTGAATACAAATTAAAAAGTAAGGATACAACCTTAAGTTCTACATATGGCTTAATTCCTGTTTATTTTCCAGTTGACACTGCTAGCTTAGGTAAATATACTTTCACTGAAATTTTGATGCAGTGTAAGAAAGGGGATAAAATTGAATTCTCTTTAAGCATTGACACACTAGCTAAAATGGGTGTATTGCAATTAAATGAAATTTTCAAAACTAAAGATATCGTTTTAGGAAAAGCAGAAATCTTGGATGTATTCACAGATGTAGCGAAAGTAGATGCTGATTACAAAAAAGAAACTGAAACTGAAAAGAAAAAAGAAATAGATGCGATTAAAGCACATTTAGCTAAAAATAAAATTACTGCAGTAGAATCTCCAGAAGGAGTATTCGTAGTATTGAAAGAAGCTGGTGATGCAACAAATAAAGTAGATACTACTAAAATTGCAAGTGTATACTATAAAGGTTATACCATCGCTGGTGAAACATTTGATACCAATATTAAACCAAACGATCCTACAGCAAAACCATTGGATGTGAATATCGGAACTGGTTCAGTGATCCCAGGTTGGGAGATTGGTTTAAAGTATTTTGGCAAGGGTGGTAAAGGAACGATTTTTGTTCCAGCTATGTTGGCTTATGGCCCACAAGCAAATGGTGCAATTAAGCCTTATTCAAATTTAGTATTCGATCTTGAGATTCAAGATGTGACAAAAAAATAAGTTGATCGATGTCAACAAAAAAAGGCCAAATTTTATTTGGCCTTTTTTTATGCATTCATTTGATTCAATAATAGGATTGCTTCCTTTGCTTCCATTACATCATGAACTCTTAAAATATCGGCGCCCCCTAATAAGCCAACAGTATTCAAAACTGTTGTCCCATTCAATGCTGCATCGACATCTACACCTAAGGTTTTATAGATACTTGATTTTCTAGAAACGCCAAGTAGAATAGGCAATCCAATCATTTTTAATTGTGAAAGGGATTTGACCATCTTGAAATTCTCAGCGGTGGATTTACTAAATCCAAATCCTGGATCAATGATCCATTCTGTCAATCCACTAGCTGCAAATTGCTTCTTTTTTACATCAAAATAATCCACAAGATCTTGCATGAGATCTAGTCTGCTTGCTATCTCATGCATGGTTTCTGGGCCACCTGTTTGTTGCATGCCAATATATCCAGCTTGTTTGGCTACAACCATATCGATCATCTTATGGTCAAAATTTCCACAACTAATGTCATTGACAATCGAAGCACCCGCTTCCAATGCAGCTTTAGCAACAGAGGCATGGTAAGTATCAATAGAGAGGGGAAGATGGGGTAGGACTGAATGAATCGCTTCAATTAGGGGAACCACACGTTCAATCTCTATTTGCGCTGTAATAATTGCTGCACCTGGTCTTGTACTTTGTCCACCAATATCCAAAATGGATGCGCCCTCATTTGCCATCTCTAGGGCTTTTTGAACCCCCTGGTCAATCAGTTCCATTCTACTACCCTTAAAAAAGGAATCCGGTGTCGCATTCAAAATACCCATTACAATCGGGGAATTAAAGTCGAGTACTTTATCTTTTAAATGGATTTTAAACATAGTTTTATTTTAAGGGCCTTATTGATTATCTTGCGAGGGTTCAAAGATATTAACTAACCGTGTAATTAGCCGTTATTTCATGAGTCAAACTTCTGCACAATATGATCAAGCAATCGCCTCTTGTAGCGATATTTTTATCAAGAAAACAAAAGACTATGGTACTGCTTGGCGTGTACTAAGAATTATTTCTGTTGTTGATCAGATTTTTATAAAAGCATTGAGAATTCGAACCATTCAAGATAAAGGAATCCAGAAAGTAGGGGATGCCATTCAAGACGAATTTAAAGGGATCATTAATTATTCAGTAATTGGTTTGATCCAGCTTAAACTAGATGATCCAAAAGTAGAAGATATGCCTGTTGAACAAGTTCAAGCCTTGTATCAGGAATATGTCAATTTTGCGAAAACTACCATGATGGATAAAAACCATGATTATGGTGAAGCTTGGCGTGACATGAGTCAAGAAAGTTATGCGGATTTAATATTGGTTAAACTATTACGTATTCGACAGATTTTAAACAATGATGGTAAAACTTTAATTAGCGAAGGTATCGATGCTAATTTTGTAGATATCTTAAATTATGCAGCATTTGCATTAATCCAAATATCAGAAGGAAAACACTAATTCTATGCAAGCATTTTTGAAAACTTTAAGATGGACTGTTGGATTGTTATTTATTTTCTCTGGTTTGATCAAAGCCAACGATCCATTGGGTTTAAGTTACAAGATGCAAGAATTCTTTGAAGTTTGGGGACTCGCATTTTTGGATGATTATACCCTTGCACTTTCTTTATTCATGAACACCCTTGAAATTGTTGCAGGGATTGCCTTGTTGATTAAATTCCCTTACAAGCAAACTTTGTGGTTATTGTTAGGTTTAATTGTATTCTTTACTTTCCTAACAGGTTATGCGTTATTTTCTGGTAAAATTAAAACCTGTGGCTGTTTTGGAGATTGCATTCCCTTAACACCCAAAGTTTCATTCATTAAAGATGTCGTGTTATTGTTTGCCATCTTGATCTTACTCTTTAATCATAAGAAAGTTAAAAGTAATTTATCTAAAGCATTGGGCATATTTTTATTAATCCTGTCTACTGGAATCGTCGGATATGCTCAATATCATGTGATACAACATCTTCCTTTCATTGACTGCTTGCCTTATAAAAGAGGGAATGATATTAAGGAACAAATGAAAACACCAGTAGGTGCAATTCCTGACAGTGTGTCAATTCAAATGACCTTTCTAAAAGAGGGCAAAACGGTTCAATTTGATATCAATCAATTTCCAACAGATTTTGATAGTACTTATGTCTACCAGGATCGTAAGGAAGTATTGATTCAAAAAGGAAATGGTCTTGTAGCAAAAATTGTTGATTTTAGTTTATTCACAATCAATAACTTAGATACAACAGATGCTTTATTAAATACGAAAGAACCTTATGTGCTTTTGTTTTCTGGCTCGATCGATTCCTCAAAACCATGGAAAGAACTCATCGCTAAGATCCAAGAAAAGCACCAATTGGTGTATCTGGTGACTGCTGATAAAGCGAATGCCGAAACACTCAAACTTGATATTCCAATTTTAATAGGGGATATGACGATGATCAAGACTGCTGCAAGGGTTTGGCCTTCCGTAATGATCATGAATGGTTCAACAATTATGGAGAAACAAAGTTATGTTGACTACCTAAAAAAATAGGTGCTCTTTTCTATCGATTATATTCGTAACTTAGGAAAACAAGTCTATCTAAATCCTGAACTATGTCAAAAATCAAAGAAATATTAGAAAAAAAAGGGCCGCATTTTAATGTTGTTGCACCGAACACACCCGTATTAGATGCATTAACCATTATGCAATCCGAAAATTTAAGCTACGTGGTTGTGATGGAAGAGAATCAATTTCTTGGCATCATGTCGGAACGTGATTATACCCATAAAATTAAATTACAAGGAAGGCATTCAGATTCTACTACCGTGAAAGAAATCATGACACATGATTTACCAGTGATTGGATTACAAGAAGAGTTAGAACGTTGTATGGTGTTAATGAACGTCTATAAAACTAGATACTTACCTGTTTTTGATAATTTAGAATTCAAAGGTGTCATTACTATGAATGACTTGATGAGAGATGTTTTGGAAAAGAAAACTAAATAGCGGTCGATTTATTTTATGACTACATCCGTAATTATTTTCTCTCCCATTTTTTCATTGACCCTTTCTATAATTTGAACTTTTTGAAAACCCAATTCGTTTTTTAACGGACCGACATTTGTATGGATGAATAATTTTTGATCAAATATGTAAATTTTGTCCGTGTACTTAGCAACAGTGATTCCCATAATTTCCTCCCATACAGTCTCAATTTGAACTGCTCTAATACCATTTTTTAATTTGGTATTCTCTTGCACCATTTGTTTCAATGCGTCTCCTATTTTGAAAGTAGCCATATTGTAAAATTACTATTTTATAATTCAATCAGTTGGTAATTTTCCACGTATCTGCCTAATAGATCCGCTACACGTGCCTTATGTGTATCGGTTATAAATACAGGGCCATCCGTTGAAGTAGCAACCCAGCCTAATAAATGGGCCATTCTTTGTTCATCTAATTTTTCGAAAATATCATCCATCAATAGAATAGGGGAAAAGCCCTTTGCCTTTTTTATTAATTCCCATTCTGCTAATCGAATTGCAAATAGTAAACTTTTCCTTTGGCCTTGAGACGCTTCTTGTTTAAAAGATTGACCTTGTATAGTAATGATTAAATCATCTTTATGTATCCCGACGCTTGTTCTTTGTACCGCTTTATCTTTAGGTAAAGCTTGTTTTAAAAGATCCTCAAAAGCATTATTTTGAAGCGTAGATTGATATTGAATATCAATTGCATCTGCATTACCTGCTATGGATAAATATAATTGGTGAACTATCGGAAGCCATTCCTTTAATAGTTTTGTTCTTTGTTCAAAAATGGGTGTACCATATTGTACCAATTGTTGATCCAATGAAGACAGTAATGTATCATCCAATCGCCCTTGCTCAGCCGACCATTTTAGAAGGCTATTTCTTTGTTGAAGTACTTTATTGTATTGTATTAATAATCGCAAATAATCCCCATCAATTTGTGATAACAAACTATCCATTAGTTTTCTTCGCTCCTCACTGGTACCTGTGATAATTTGAACATCATCAGGTGCAATCATCACAGCTGGAATTTTACCTATATGATGCGACAATTTGGTATACAACTGTTCATCAAAATAGACTTCTTTTTTACCAGTTTCTCTTAATATACAAGTGACTGGTGTGGCGGTTCCTCCAAGCTCAAATTGACCTTGTACACGCATA
>CALPLN020000134.1 GCA_943324415.2 Sediminibacterium ginsengisoli
AGTTTGTTTCGCTCACTTGAGTAATACCTGCTGGCTTATTCAAAATTTTGACTTCAGTTTCAATGACTTTGATTGTATCAGCAAGCACCTTGTTTACGGGCGTATCAGCAAGCACCTTGTTTACGGGCGCATCAGAAGGTGTCTTAACACCTTCTTCTTCCTCATCAATTTCATTAGCAAGCTCTGGAAAATTATACTGCGCTAATTCGTAATCGTCAATAATTTTCAATAATTTTTTTGGATAGTCAGATGCTGTCGCATATCCTGCTTTTTTTAGTCCATAAGCCCATGCCGTATCATCAACTGGATCTAGTAAAAAAAGTGCTACATAGTTTGGACGATTCTTTAAAAAATTAGAGTGGTCTTTAAAGGACAATTCAGCTGCGTCATAAGCTCTAAAACATTCTTGTTTTGCATCGTCATCTTGATAGGCTTTGGCACCCGTCCAATCAGATTTACATTTGATACCAAAGTGGTTGTTATGATTTTTAGCAAGATTACTTTCTCCGCTATTGGATTCAACAATTGCCTGTGCAAGGGTGATCGAAGCAGGCACGCCAGTTCGTTTCATTTCCTTCATAGCAATAGCTTTATATTGCGCTATGTAATCAAGCGTAGTTTTATTGTTTTGTGCCCAAACACTATGCACCGACATCCATAAAATAAAAGTTAAGAGTAGATGTTGTTTCATATTATTTTTTTCTAATTAGGGTTAAGCCGTCACGAACGGTTAACATAATTTTTTCAATGCCTGTATGTTGTAAAACGTATTCATTGAACGCATGTATCGCCAATGCATTTTTACCAGTTATTTTTGATTCAAATACTTGCCCATGAAATAAGACATTGTCTGCAATGATCACGCCTTTATCTGAGAGCATAGGAAGTACTAAATTCACATAGTCGATGTATCCGGTTTTGTCGGCATCTATAAAAACTAAGTCCCACTGTTTTGTTAGGGTAGGTAAGATAGATTTGGCATCCCCAATATGTGATGTAATTTGATGTCCTTTAGTACTTGCATCAAAATGGGCTCTTGCTGTTGCAGCATCTTCTGCCCTAAGCTCAATGGTATCCAGACTGCCTGTGGCATTTAAGCCCTCAGCTAAGCATAAAGTACTAAAGCCGGTAAACGTACCAATTTCTAAAATCGATTGCGGGGCTAAAACCTTACTAAAAAAGCTCAGAAAGCCTCCTTGGTTCCAGTTACTTTGTAAATGTGCATGTGGATGACTTAGATTAGTAAGCTCGTACATCGGCCTTAAATAGGGCGGCGTGGCGTCACTAAATTGCGCTACATAGTCATTGGCAGCAGGTTGTATAAAATCCATGCTGCAAATGTCTATTTTTTTTCGCTATTAGCGCTTGAAATGAGCCATAATCCTATAAAAGTAATCAATCCATTGATGATCAATAGTTCTTGACCAATACGGAAATCACCAAATAATTGAGCTTGGAAATAGTCTAGAACTAAACATAGGATGGGTGCCAAGAAACAAATTATAGGAACAAGGGTATTGTTCAAGCTTCTTTTAGTTAAAATACCAAATGCAAACAGACCTAATAGTGGTCCATAGGTATAGGATGCAATTTTCAGTAATAAATCAATTGTGCTCTTATTGTCTATCCATTTAAATACCATGACCATGACTAAAAAGATCAACGCAAAGCTTAAATGGGTTCTTTGTCTAATTTTTTTCTGTTGCGCTTCTGACCAATCTTTATTTCTTTGTAATCCTAATATGTCAATACAGAAACTAGATGTTAAAGCGGTAATTGCACCATCTGCACTCGGGAATAAGGCAGAAATTAATGCAAGAATAAATATTATCGATAAGTAAGGAGGCATATGGTTTAAGGCCAATGTTGGAAATAAATCATCCCCAGTTGCAGTGATATTATTTTGAGCAGCATATAAATGTAATAAGCCACCTAGGTAAAGGAATAAACTAATCGCAATTAACATGGTGAAGCCAATCGTAACCATGTTTTTTTGAGCGTCTTTTAAATTTTTAACTGATATATTTTTTTGCATCATTTCTTGATCTAGGCCAGTCATTGTTAAGGTAACAAATGCGCCACCAATAATCTGTTTTAAGAAAAAGGATTTACTATTCACGTCGGTACTAAATACATCTGCTAAATGCATGGAAGGATTCCCGGCTAAAGCTTGATTTTGCATTGCAGTCAATCCTTGAATCACAGATAAGTCGAGTTTAGACAAAATGTAGATACTACAAATAATTAAACCCATTAACATACCAGATGTTTGTAAAGTATCGGTCCATACAATTGTTTTAACACCTCCTTCGTAAGTGTATAATAAGATCATCACTAAAATAACTAAGGTAGTTGCCCAAAAAGGAACGTGTAAATTATCAAGAATAAAGAATTGTAAAATTTTAACAACTAAATACAATCTAGCTGTTGCGCCAAGTGTTCTTGAAAGGATAAAAAAGGAAGCCCCAGTCTTATATGCACTGAATCCCAATCTACCTTCTAGATAATTATAAATAGAGGTAAGATTTAATTTATAATAAATTGGCAGCAATACATAGGCGATCGCTAGATAGCCAATTAAGTAACCTAATGTAATTTGTAAATAATGAAATGCATCTTTTCCTACAGCCCCAGGTACACTCACAAAAGTTACACCACTTAAAGAAGTTCCAATCATTCCAAAAGCAACCAGCATCCAATTGCTATTTTTATTACCTATGAAAAAGGACATATTATTGCTGTTCTTGCCAGTGATTTTAGCTACACCTAACAATACTAAAAAGTAAAGAATCACGAAGATGAAAAGGGTCGTTGCACTCATAGTTTAGTTTTTGTCATTTTGATGTGGCAAAGTAGTGAGAATCTTTGACTTTTTTGATTAGTTTGTTTGGGATCTTAATTAATTATAACCTATGAAAATACAATCCGTTACCGTTTTTTGTGGCTCCAAATCAGGGAACCAAGTTGGCTTTACCAATCAAGCAATTGAATTAGGGCACGCATTTGGAGAAAACGGAATCCAATTGGTTTATGGGGGCGGTGGAAAAGGGATCATGGGCGCAATTGCGAACGCCGTTTTGGCTAAAAATGGAAAGGTGATAGGCATCATCCCTAAATTATTATTAGAATGGGAGGCGCAGCATGTAGGATTGACAGAGTTAATTGTTACCGAAACGATGCATGATCGTAAAAAAATATTATATGACAAGGCGGATGTAGCAGTTATCTTACCTGGAGGGATGGGGACTATGGATGAATTATTCGAAATGCTCACTTGGAACAATTTAAATATCCATCAAAAGAAAGTGATTATTTTAAATTGGGAAGGGTTTTACACGCCATTGATTGCCTTGATGGATCACATGCATGCAGAAGGATTCATGTATGATGATTGGAGAAATAGAATCACCGTTGCAAAGGATGCGCAAGAAGTGATGCAAACAATTAATGCTTGGAGCGAATAGGGAAAGCAAAACCAGCTCTAATAATTGGATCTGCTCTATTAAAGCCATCTCTGTAGGGAGAATTTGGATTTTTAAATAAATCAATCATCACACTAAAATAGGTCATGCCATTTTCAGATCTACTTCCATAACCAATTCCGGCTAACAGACTCTCTGCGCCAAAACTAATTTTTCTCGAAGCGCCGGCATTGACGCCTTCTGTGCCTCTGTCTTTGAATCTACTCCAAGTCCAATTGTATTCTGGTTGAATTTGAAAAAAGAAACGATCTGCTGGCCAGATTCTGACAAAACCACCTGAACCCAATTGGAAACTTCTAGTAGAAGTACCAGATACCCCATTGCTAATAGTTGGATTATAAGATTGGTAGAATAGGTTAGTGGCAGCTCCTATATCAACATAGTCATTGATACGCTTAGAAATTTCCGGGTTGATGCCAAATTGAAATGAGCCTGCGCCTCCACCAATCACGAGATTGCCACCAATAAAAAGAGGCTTAACATTGAGTGATGGGACTGTTTTTACCACTTCTTGTGCATGCAGGAATGGAACAATACCCATGATTAAAAGACAAATAAGTAGCGTTTTCTTTTGCATTAGGATAGATCAAATATTTTACCTGCGTTCAATATGTTGTTTGGATCGAAAGTTTTTTTGATCCCTCGCATGATCTCTAAAGAAGCATGATTGAATACAACAGTCATGTATGGTTTTTGAATTAAGCCAATTCCGTGCTCACCGCTAATGGTACCGCCTAAGCTGTGTACTAGCACAAATAACTCTTTTAAAATAGTGGTCATCTCTTCACTGCCATGACTATTTTTAATAGTAGGGTGGTTGATTCTAATATGCAAATTGCCATCTCCAGCATGTCCATAACAAACTACTTTAAATCCATTTTGCGCTCCTAATGCTTTGGCTCCTTTTATTAATTTAGGCAGTTCGGCTCTTGGCACGACCGTATCTTCCTCAATTGTATAACCCGCCATCACCGCTGCTTCATTTGCTTTGCGTCGTATTTTCCAAAGTTCATTTTTTTGTTGGGCATCATCAGCGAAAAATAATTCTCCAGCTTCAAATTGGGAAAGCACTTCCGAAATTGCTTCCATTTCACCCATCAACACGTCCATATTATTTCCATCTACCTCAATAATTAAATGTGCAGCTAAACCTTCTGTTAGTGGTATTGCAGTACTATCTAATATTTTTGAGGCGAGTGTAATAGCATCAATTTCCATTAATTCCATGGCACTTGGCGTAATGCCAGCTCTGAAAATCGCACTCACTGCTTCACTTGCTTTTTCTAAACTATTAAATGGAGCTAGCATTAATAAATCAAACTTAGGATGTGGGATTAATCTAAGTACAATTTTGGTAACAATACCAAGCGTACCTTCACTACCCACCATAAGTTGAGTGATATTATAACCAGTTGCATTTTTTAAAATATTCGAACCTGTCCAAATGATTTCACCATTTGGAAGTACCACTTCTAAGTTCAACACATAATCCTTAACCACGCCATATTTAACCGCCTTAGGGCCGCCTGAATTTTCTGAAACATTTCCACCAATAAAACAACTGCCTTTGCTTGCGGGGTCGGGAGGATAGAACAG
>CALPLN020000135.1 GCA_943324415.2 Sediminibacterium ginsengisoli
AGAACATGATCAATTGTTCAGCGAATTATTGGATTTAGAAGCAAAATAAATTCAATAGTATCGATGCAATCGATTGAAATCATGTCTTATTTCACAAACAACTGTTAGGTTATTTCTATTTTTATAGATTGATCAAATGATAATGACAATCTGTGTATAAAATCAGCTGATAATTGATTTCAAATGATTAAATTTGGGGCTCCGTTCTTTCGGTAACCCATTGATTTATGATTGTAAATCAATACATTAAATGACAAATTGAATCGACATGTCTACTAAAAAAGTAAACAAAATTGCTGTTTTAACATCTGGTGGAGACGCCCCCGGCATGAATGCCGCTATCAGAGCTGTAGTTAGAACAGGATTATACCATGGATTAGATGTTTTTGGGGTTACAAGAGGCTATAATGGAATGATTGAAGATGACATTTATCAAATGGATTCAAAATCAGTTGCAAATATTATACAAAGAGGTGGTACCATTTTAAAGACAGCAAGAAGTAAAGATTTTTTTGAACCAGCTGGTCGAAAAATCGCTTATGAAAATCTTAAAAAAAGAGGCATTGATGGCATCGTTGTCATTGGCGGTGATGGTAGTTTCAAAGGAGCACAAAAATTTAGTAACGAATTCGATATTCCTTGTATTGGTTTACCAGGCACTATCGACAAAGATATAGCAGGAAGTGATTTTACGATTGGTTTTGATACTGCTGTAAATACCGCGGTAGAAGCCATTGATAAAATTAGAGATACAGCTGATGCACATGATCGATTATTTGTAGTCGAAGTAATGGGCCGCGATGCAGGCTACATTGCTTTACATAGTGGAATCGCCACTGGAGCTGAAAATATCTTGATCCCTGAATCAAAGACAGATATGGAAGCATTGGTTGCTAATTTAACGGAGAAAGAAAAACGAAAAAAATTAGTGAACCTAATTGTAGTGGCAGAAGGGGATGAATTTGGCGGCGGTAATCAAGTAGGCGATTATTTAAAATCAAAATTACCCAATGCAGATATTCGTGTTTGTATCCTAGGGCATATTCAAAGAGGTGGTGCACCAACCTGTTTAGATCGTTTGATCGCTAGCAGAATGGGCTATCATGCCGTTGAATGTTTATTGAACGGAAAACACAATGTCATGGTGGGTATCGAAGACAATAAAATGAAATACACCCCATTAGACAATGCTGTAAAAGCAAAACAAAAAATTTCAGAAGAATGGTTAAAGATTGTAAAAATCTTAGCTAGTTAATCCATAAAAAAAAGAATAAAAACAACCCCAATAATTACAATGAGTCAGTCCACTTACAAACAAAAACACCATAAAACTAAAATCGTTGCAACAGTTGGTCCAGCTTGCGAAACTTATGATCAATTAAAAGCTTTAGTGATTGCAGGTGTCAACGTGTTTAGATTAAATTTCTCTCATGGAAGCCATGAAGACAAAAAGAAAATCATTGACAATATTAGAGGGATCAACAAAGAATTAAATTGTTCTATAGCTATATTAGGTGATTTACAAGGTCCTAAATTAAGAGTAGGTGAAATCGAAAACAATCGTTTAGAAGTTAAAGAAGGCGATATTCTAACTTTCACAAATACAAAATGCATTGGTACATTAGAAAAAATATATGTATCCTACCCTAACCTTGCTGGTGACGTTGTTGTGGGTAATACCATCATGATTGATGATGGAAAAATCGAAGTATTGGTTCACAGTGTAGAATCAAATGGTGATGTAAAAGTGAAAGTAACCTTAGGTGGGATCATTTCATCTAAAAAAGGGGTGAACTTACCTGATACAAAAATCTCCTTACCAGCATTGACTGAAAAAGATTTAGAAGATGCCGCGTTCATTATCAAAGAAGAATTAGACTGGGTTGCTTTGAGTTTTGTGAAGCGTGTTGCAGATATTGAAATGTTAAGAGCAATCTTAAACGAACACAAGAGCAAGTCTAAAATCATTGCTAAAATTGAAATGCCAGAGGCGTTGACCAATATTCGTGATATCATCATTGCAAGTGATGCCATTATGATTGCACGTGGTGACTTGGGTGTTGAGTTACCAGTAGAAAAGATTCCATTGATTCAAAAAGAATTGATCAGAAAATGTATTCATAGAGCGAAACCAGTGATTGTGGCAACACAAATGATGGAATCAATGATTGATAGAGTTAAACCAAACCGTTCAGAAATCACTGACGTTGCGAATGCCGTAATTGAAGGGGCTGATGCGGTCATGTTAAGTGGCGAAACCGCTACTGGTCAATTCCCAGTATTGGTGATTGAAACAATGCGTAAGATCATTTCTGAAGTAGAAGAAAATGGATACAAATACAATCGTTCAGAAGACTTAAAACCTCAACCCCACTCTCCTTCATTCTTAAGTGACGCTGTTTGTTACAATGCTTCAAAATTATCTGAAGACAGTAACGCGCACGCTTTAGTAGGTATGACACAGAGCGGTTACACTGCATTTATGTTAAGTAGTTTCCGTCCTAAATCCCCCCTATTCATTTTCACACAAGAACAAAGATTAGTGACCCAATTGTCATTGAGCTGGGGCGTTAAGGCTTTCTATTATGACAAAGAAGAAAGTTTAGATGCGATCATCACAGATCAAATCCAAGTTTTGAAAGCTCAAGGTTTTGTAAACAAAGGTGATATTGTCGTAAATACAGGCAGTACTCCAATTAAATTACACTTACCAACAAATATGATTAAAATCAATAAAGTTGATTAATACGAAGGCCTCATTATTGAGGCCTTTTTTATACCTTTAAAATTCAAAT
Organism: Sediminibacterium ginsengisoli; assembly: GCA_943324415.2. Classification (GTDB taxonomy): domain Bacteria; phylum Bacteroidota; class Bacteroidia; order Chitinophagales; family Chitinophagaceae; genus Sediminibacterium; species Sediminibacterium ginsengisoli_C. The sequence continues at coordinate 2,796 of CALPLN020000135.1, forward strand.
TTAAAAGACAATTATGCTTGAATCATTTGAGAAAGTCCCTGTTAAAATTTACAAAGATGTCGCAGCTGGCTCCAATGCAGTTGCAGCACAAATTGCTACCTTAATTAAAGAAAAACAAGCACAAGGTATTCCATGTGTTTTGGGTATGGCTACTGGTGCAACACCCATTTTATTGTATAAAGAATTAGTTAGATTACATAAGGAAGAGGGCCTAAGTTTTAAAAATGTAATCACCGTTAATTTGGATGAATACTATCCTATTCCACGAGATGCGTATCAAAGTTATTGGAGCTTCATGCATCGCCATTTGTTCAATCATGTAGATATTGATCCTAAAAATATTCATCTTCCTAATTCAGAATGGGGCAAAGATGAATTAAAAGAAAAATGTGTTGCTTACGAACAGACCATCGAAAAATTAGGTGGTATCGATTTACAAATTTTAGGCATTGGTAAAAATGGTCATATTGGATTCAATGAACCAGGCTCTAGTTTTCACTCTAAAACAAGAGTGATTCATTTAGATCAACTCACTAGAATGGCCAACGTTTACGAGTGGCATGATTTAAATAAAGTTCCGAAATTAGCCATCACAGTAGGTATCAGCAGCATCATGAAAGCAAAGAAAATCGTTTTGCTTGCATGGGGCAATAAAGCTGAGATTGTAGCTAAAGCGGTAGAGGGAGATGTAACAGAACAATTACCTGCAAGCGTATTACAAAATCATGATGATTGTACCTTTGTAATTGATGAATTGGCTGCGACAGAATTGACAAGACATAAATCTCCATGGTTAACTGGTGCAAATGATTGGACACCACAGATGATTAAGAAAGCCGTTATTGGATTGGCATTAAAACTCAATAAAACTGTTTTAAGCTTAACCTCTGACGATTATAAAGAGAACAGTTTATCTGATTTATTGGTCATCAAGGAATCTGTCTACGATATCAATTTGCAAGTGTTTTATATGTTACGTGATTCCATCACTGGATGGCCTGGTGGAAAACCCAATGCAGTTATCCCTGCTCACCCAGAGCGAAGTGAACCACATAGTAAGAAAGTATTAATCTTCTCTCCTCATCCCGACGATGATATCATTAGTATGGGAGGCACATTTATGCGCTTACATGATCAAGGACACGATGTCCATGTAGCTTATCAAACCAGTGGTAATATTGCAGTAACAGATGAATTTGTTACAAGATTTTTAGATTTCGCTGTGGGCTTTGAAGATCTTTTCGGAATCGATAATAAAAAGAGCCAAGAAATTTTGACCAATGCTAGAGCTTATTTAGCTAGCAAGGAGATCAATCATTTAGATAGTCCTGAAATTCGCGCCATAAAAGGTTTGATTAGAAGATGTGAAGCCAAAGCAACTTGTAGATATGTAGGCATCGCTGAAGACAATTATCATTTCATGAATCTTCCATTTTATGAAACGGGCATGATTGATAAAAAACCAATGAGCGAAGCAGATATTGAAACCACCATGGAACTATTACGCAAAATTCAACCGCATCAAGTGTATTGTGCTGGTGATTTAGCAGATCCACATGGCACGCACAAAGTTTGTTTGGATGTCGTTTTTGAAAGTATGCGTCGATTAAAAGCTGCTGGTGATACTTGGGTGAAAGATTGTTGGGTTTGGTTGTACAAAGGCGCTTGGCAAGAATGGGATATTTCTGAAATTGAAATGGCTGTCCCAATGAGTCCAGACCAAGTATTGAAAAAACGCTTTGGTATCTTCATACATCAATCTCAAAAAGACAGTGTTCCATTCCAAGGCACCGATTCAAGAGAGTTCTGGCAAAGAGCTGAAATTCGCAACGCCAATACGGCTAATTTGTATGCTAACCTTGGTTTAACCAAATATGCAGCAATGGAAGCCTTTGTGCGTTGGCATTATTAATTTAAAGTGGTTTTTAAAGTATTATTTGCCCTTTTCCTTTGGTAAAATGGTATTTTGAGGTATATTTGCACCCCTTATTGACCTGGGTTAGTAAGTGGAATGGCCCCGTAGCTCAACTGAATAGAGTATTTGACTACGGATCAAAAGGTTTCAGGTTTGAATCCTGACGGGGTCACAAAGCCCACACGAACAGTGTGGGCTTTTTTATTGCAAAGAGCCGTTGAAAGCTCGCTTTCATAAAGGCGAAGAGCAATAAAAAAGCAAAAACATCAGCGCAGCTGATGTTTTTAAAGGGCTTTGGGTACGACCAATGCGAAGAGGATGTTGCGAAGCAACCATCCAAGTAAAAATACTCCCCCTCCATTTCAA
>CALPLN020000136.1 GCA_943324415.2 Sediminibacterium ginsengisoli
ATTGCTACGACTTTTATGCAATGAACAATTCACTTTTATATTCAATCGCTTTCTCTTTGATGCATGGCATTAGCACTTATTCAAAAACAGCATTGATAAAACTATATGGCTCTGCGATGGCCGTGTTTCAAGAGCGACAAAAAGGAAACTATGCATTCAGTAATGCAGAACTGAATCATAAAGAAATCTTAATGGCTGCTTGGCCATTAAGAGCGGCAGCTGAGGAACTCGAAACCATGACGCGATTGGGCATAGAATCAACCTGCTTGGAGGATGCCGTCTATCCAAATAGATTATACCAATGCCAAGACGCACCCACCCTCCTTTTTTCTAAAGGTGCTAGAAAATGGAATCTACCCTATCTCATTAGCATTGTGGGTACCCGCAATCATACCTTGTATGCCGACAAAGTCATTCAAGAATTACTCGAAGGTGTGCACTATTTAAATCTTGGCGTGGTCAGCGGTTTGGCATTGGGGATTGATGGCATCGTACATCAAAAAGCCTGTCAATTAAAGATTCCCAATTGGGGCGTAATGGCTTCAGGATTAGATGTCATTTATCCAACTCAACACCAACAGCTTGCGAGGAAAATGATGGAACATGGAGGTATCATCTCAGAAAATCCCACATCTACACTACCCCTCCCTTTTCAATTTCCAAAACGCAATCGGATCGTCGCCGGTATGACCGATGCCACCATCGTCATTGAATCCCAAGTGCAAGGCGGAAGCATGATTACAGCTGGACTCGCAAGAGGCTATAATAGAGAGGTGTACGCGGTACCTGGTAAAATCATGGATCAAAAAAGCAAGGGCTGCCTTGCATTGGTTCAATCCAATACGGCACAATTATACCAAAGCCCCACTCAACTCTTAGAAAGCCTTGGCTGGGCTGCACCTGGCAGTATTAAAGCAACCCAAAAGCCGCTACCCTTTGCACTAACCCCTATTTGCCAAGAAATTTTAGCGACGATTGCGCAAGAGGGACCCATTCATCGGGACCAACTGGCCAATGCGTTCAATCTCAATATAGGACTACTTTCTACGCATTTACTAACCCTTGAATTAAACGGCCTTATCCTCCCGCATGGAGGGGCATTCTACAGTATCCGTTAAAAAAGGATTTTGCCTAAATAGGGGCTTGCCCTATCTTTGCCTATGGCAACAAGAAATTCTACCTCCCGCATTTTTGGACAAGGCTTGACATTTGATGATGTATTATTAATGCCCGCCTATTCCGAAGTCCTCCCATCCGAAGTAATTATCCACGCTCAATTGACTAAGCATATCAAATTGCATGTGCCTGTTTTGTCTGCAGCTATGGATACAGTGACCGAAGCCCAATTGGCGATTGCACTTGCAAGAGAAGGTGGCATAGGTATCTTACACAAAAACATGTCTATCGAACGTCAAGCGGAGCAAGTACGTAAAGTAAAACGTAGTGAGAGCGGAATGATTGTTGATCCTATTACTTTAGAAGTGACTGCTACTATTGGCGATGCATTGAACTTAATGCGCGATAATAAAATTGGCGGTATTCCTATCGTTGATAAAAACCACAAATTAGTGGGTATACTGACCAACCGTGACTTACGCTTTGAAACTGATCGTAAAAGAAAAGTAAGCGAAGTGATGACGAAAGAAAATTTAATCATCGCCCCAGAAGGAACCGATTTAAAGAAAGCAGAAAAAATATTACGTCAATATAAAATTGAAAAATTACCTGTTGTCAATAAACAAGGGAAATTAATTGGCTTAATTACTTACAGAGATATTTTACAAGTTAGCGCCTTCCCGAATGCAGCTAAAGATGCTATTGGTCGTTTATTAGTTGGTGCCGCTTTAGGTATTACCAAAGATGTATTAGATCGTGCAGCAGCATTACAAAGTGTTGGCGTGGATATCGTTTCTTTGGACAGTGCACATGGACATAGCAAAGGCGTGATTGAAGCATTAAAATTGATCAAAAAGAATTTTAAAAACTTACCGGTAATCGCAGGTAATATTGCGACAGGCAAAGGTGCTTTAGCATTGGCTGCTGCTGGTGCAGATGCGGTGAAAGTAGGTATCGGACCAGGTTCTATCTGTACTACAAGAATTGTTGCTGGTGCTGGTGTGCCTCAATTGACAGCCATCATGGAAGCAGCGAAAGCATTGAAAGGAAAGAACATTCCAATTATTGCGGATGGCGGAATTCGTTACACTGGTGATATGGTAAAAGCTTTAGCAGCTGGCGCCAATTGCGTGATGATGGGAAGTATTTTTGCAGGTACCGAAGAAAGCCCTGGTGAAACCATTATATACGAAGGCAGAAAATTCAAAGGATACCGTGGTATGGGTAGCATTGGTGCCATGTCTCAAGGAAGTGGCGATCGTTATTTCCAAGAAGGTGCTGACGCAAAGAAATTTGTACCAGAAGGAATTGAAGGTCGTGTTGCTTATAAAGGCACATTAGGTGAAATCATTTATCAATTTGTAGGTGGATTGAAAGCGGGTATGGGCTACTGTGGCGCTAAAACGGTGAAGGATTTGCAAAATGCCACATTCGTTCAAATCACCAATGCTGGAATGAGAGAAAGCCATGCACATGATATTGATATCACTAAAGAATCGCCCAACTATAGCAGAAAATAAGGCTACACTTATAAATTGATACAATGCGTAAACTTTGTTTACTTCCATTATTGTTATTGTTCGGATTGTTTACTTCAATTAAACTTGACGCACAGGATAGTACCAAAGCTGCATTGCAAATCAGTATTCTAACTTGTGCCCCTGGCGAAGACGTCTATACCGCTTGGGGACATACCGCCATTAGAATCATTGATTCAACCAGTCAGACCGATGTGGTGTATAATTTTGGAACCTTCGATTTTAATACCCCCAATTTTTTAGCCGAATTTGTAAAAGGCAATCTGAACTATTTTTTATCTGCAGAATATTTTCAAAATTTCATACTAGCATACCAATACGAGGGTCGCAGTATTAAAGAGCAAGTACTCAACTTGACAGCTGCGGAAAAGTTGAAATGGCAAAATGCATTGCAAAAAAATCTTGAAGGCAACAATCGCTATTATTTATACAATTTCATTACAGACAATTGTACTACAAGGGTGAAAGATGGATTGTATCAATTCACCAGCACTCAAGTTCCAGCATCCAACATCAAAAGCTTTAGAGTCCATGTTGTTGAAGCACCTTACCAACAAGGCATTCCATGGATTGGACTAGGCATTGATTTGTTATTAGGCGCCGTATCAGACGAAGCACCAAGTCCTTTTCAGGCAGGCTTTTTACCAGATTTATTGTACGATCAAATTGCCGCACAACCAGAGCGTATTGCATCGATTCAAGCATACCAATTCAACACTGAAACTTCAACTAAACCTACAGATCCAATTTATTATATCATTGGATTGATCCTTGTATACTTATTTGTAGGCAAATGGAATGCAAGATGGTCCGTGGTTTCTGCAAAATTATTAGACCTTGTTTTATTATTTACTTTTGGACTAGGCGGTTTGCTAGTAGTGTATATGAGCTTGTTTTCATTGCACACTGCATGTCATGAAAATTTCAATATTTTTTGGATCCATCCATTTTATTGGTTGGCATTGATTTGTTATTTTGTACAACCTGTTTGGGCAGGGTATCTTGGTCGTGTGTTTTTTGCTGCAACAATCGGATTGATCTTAAGCAGTTATTGGCTTCCTCAATCATTTTCTAGTTCAGTCTACATTTTAATGTTACTTGCTTTAGTCTTGAATTACCGTTTGATTAAAAGAGGGACTGATGCAAAATACCATTAAACTTACCACACATTTATACGACTACGGTGTAGATCAACTCTCCTATTTTGATGTCGGCACTAGTAATAAAACCATTTTGCTCCTTCATGGCTTTGGAGAAGATCATTGCATCTGGAAAAATCAAATTGAATTTCTAGCACCTCATTATAGAATCATTGCCCCTAACTTACCAGGCGTACATTGCAAGCCACTTGCATTACACCATAGTCAAGCACCTAGCATAAGCATGTATGTAGAAGTATTGCACGAGTTAATGCATCATCTAGGTATTGAACAATATTATATCGTAGGACATAGTATGGGTGGCTATATTGGCTTATCCTTTGCTGATTATTATGTGAATCATGTGCAAGGTTTATTATTACTGCACTCTACGACTTATGAAGATAACGATGCAAAAAAAGCAAGTAGGATGAAAGTGGCTGAGTTCATTGAAGAATGGGGCGTTTCAAAGTATTTAGAAACTGCTACGCCTAATTTATTCGGCAATGCTTTTAAAAAAACAAATTCTGCAACTATACAGCAATTAATAGAAAGCGGATCGGATATCAGCAAGGAGACAATGATTCAATTTGTATTTGCTATGCGCAACAGAAAGGCATATACACATTTACTACAACAAACCCATATTCCGGTTTGGATGATTGCAGGCGAAGCGGATCTGGCAGTGCCAATCCAAGACAGCATGGAACAAATTAAATTACTACCTTCGACAAATAGCTTGGTACTCAAAGAGGTCGGCCACATGGGGATGCTCGAGGCTACCGATTTAGTGAATCAATTCATTCAACAATTCATACAATCTGCTTAGCTTAAATGACTAAGCCAAAAAAAATAGACTATGTCAAAAATTATTTTAGTTACAGGAGCAAGTTCAGGATTCGGAAAAGCAATCGCTACAAAATTTGCAGCAGGTGGATGGAATTTGATTCTAACTGCCCGTAGAAAAGAAAAGTTAGAAAAATTATCAAAGGAACTTGAAGCAAACTACGGCATTAAAACACTTTGCTTAACATTTGACATACAAGATAAAAAAGCAGTCTTCGCTAACTTGCAAAATCTGCCAACCGAATGGCAAGCAATCCAGATTTTAGTCAACAATGCAGGCCTAGCTTTAGGAAGAGACTCTTTCGAAAACGCTAATTTAGAAG
>CALPLN020000137.1 GCA_943324415.2 Sediminibacterium ginsengisoli
ATACATGTCCAATTTTTTAGCAACCGAAGGATACCATCATCCAGTTTTGACTCCTATCATCACCACAGATACTGTAAAAAAAGAATGGAGAACTACGGTGACAATGCTGGTTGAACTCAATAAGAAAACATTGTTTGACACGATTACGTATCAATTATCCGATCCAATCTTACAAGATATTGCTTTAAAAAATAATAAAGATAGTTACTTAAAAAAAGGGGGAGCTTTTTCAAATGAAGGCATCAACAATGAATTAGATAGATTGGTTGCTTTATTTAGAGCTAGAGGATTTTACAGTTTTACAAAAGAAAAAATATTTGCAGAAGTAGACACCATTGACGCCTCTTTAATCACATTGCAACTTGACCCACTCAGTCAGATTACACAGATTACTGAAGCCAAAGAAAAGAAAAATCAAAATCCAAGTTGGAAGATTAGCTTTCAGTTAAGAAATCTATCAAAAGGAATCACCAAGCAATACGTAATTGGTCAACAGTTATTTTATAGCGATGTTGCTTTATTGGACAACCCGGATAGCTTACTAATCAATCCTCCATTAAAAAGAGATACACTTGCCAATCTCGTTCATCATTATAGCATTCCAAAATTCAACTCTTCCCTTTTTAAAGAACAATCTTTCATTCAAAAAGGAAGTCTTTTTAATGAGACAAGCTATTATCAAACCCTCAATAAATTTAGTAGTCTCGGCGCATGGCAACAAGTAGACGGCAGAACGACGATCGTAAATGACAGCGTATATCTGCATTATTTTCTGGTACCCAACACGAGAAGAAGTTTTAACTTTGATATCGAAGGCAGTAAAAATACAGCACAAATAGGCTCTGGTAATTTACTAGGACTCTCCACCAATCTTACCTACAGAGATAAGAACGTTCAACGAAAAGCAATTCCCTCCATCACTAGTCTCAGATTCGGGGTAGAGTTGAATTTGAACAGTAGCGAAAATATCACCCAAACCTTATTGTGGAATGTGGGTCACACTTATAGCTTCCCTAATCTATTATTGCCATTTGTGAAAAAAGAAGCTAAACCGAATCAAAATGTAAAAACAAATTTCTCTTTGTATAGTTCCTATATGGATCGTTTAAATTATTATCAATTAAAATCTTTTACGACCAATTGGGGTTATGAGTGGAAAAGAAATAAAAGTGGTAGAGAACAAGTGATCAATTATCGTCCATTGAATGTAGAGCTATATCAATTGAATAAGTTTTCTAAATTGGATAGCTTACTCATTTTAAATCCATTTTTAAGGTCTTCTTTCAACGAGGGCAATATCGTAAGTCAAAATATTAGCTATACCAATATTGGCCCATCCTCCAAAAATCCACATCAACAACATTATTTAAGATTGGGTATTGAAGAAGCCGGCGGATTATTAGGACTTGCAGAAAAATTCAATAAAAACTTGTATCGTTATTTTAAATTAGAAGCCGAGTATCGATCTACCTATCAATATACGAATACTGAAATCGCCTGGAGATTGATGGGAGGCTGGGGCAACAACTATAGTAACAATACCAAACTAAGTGGGCAATTGCCCTTCTTTAAACAATTTACTGCGGGTGGCCCTTATAGTATGCGTGCATGGGGATTAAGACAACTTGGATTGGGTAGTTCTACCTTTTACGATACCAGTGCGCAACGTCAAAATTTTGACAGATTTGGTGACCTGCAATTAGAAGCCAACTTTGAATACCGCTTTACATTATTACAACTTGGATCCTATAAAATTGGCTCTGCTCTTTTTACAGACATGGGTAATATATGGAACACACGTGATTTAGGAAATGACCAAAGAGCGGGATTTAAATTAGATAGACTCTACAAGGATCTTGCTATTGGTATCGGTACAGGATTGCGTTTAGACTTTGATTATTTTATTATCAGAATCGATTATGCATTGAAGATGAAAGACCCTACTAGAACTTACAATAACGGCTGGTTAAATTTCAGTGATATGAAATGGGCGGAGATCAAGCCAAATGGACTTAAAGTCAATAATTATGCTTGGCAATTTGGGATTGGACTACCCTTCTAATAAATCGTTGATTTCTTTTTCTAGATCCTCCCATTGGATCGCATCTTCTACATTGAATTCGCCAATCTTTGTTCTTCTGAGTGCACTCATGTAAGCGCCTACACCGAGTGCTTTTCCAAAATCATGCACTAAGCTTCTGATATATGTTCCTGTTGAGCATACGACTCTGAATTCAACATTAGGTAAATCCACCTTCGTGATCTCAAATGTTTCGATGGTAATTTGCCTGGGATCAACTTTAACTTCGATGCCTTGACGTGCAGATTCATACAATCGTTTTCCGTCTTTTTTTATGGCTGAATGTTGTGGAGGCATTTGAAAAATAGTACCAACAAATTGTTTCGTCGCTTCTTGGATTGCAGTTGCTGTGATCGCATCTATCGATGTAAAATTTTCAGGTTCCTGCTCTAGATCGTAGGAAGCTGTTGTCGCACCCAATACTAAACTACCGGTATATTCTTTAACCATACCCATATAGTCATTGATCTGCTTGGTGTATTTTCCTGTACAGATAATTAATAAGCCTGTTGCTAAAGGATCTAATGTTCCAGCATGACCTACTTTCATGATCCTTGTCAACCACCTCACTTTTTTAACCATGTCAAAAGAAGTCCAATGCAATGGCTTATCTATCAATATGGCCTTGCCTTCTAAAAAAGGAATAAGTGCTGGAGGGATGGGCTTCTGTCGCATGTTCGTGTTAACTTAAAAAACTAGTAAGCACGCGCAAATAAAACTCTTTGCACAGAAGGGTTCCCCGTCAAAATACAAATACCCGATTCTTGCTCATTGTTCAATGGAATACAGCGAATCGTTGCCTTTGTCATTTCCTTAATTTTTTCTTCTGTTTCTGGAGTTCCATCCCAATGTGCCGAAACGAATCCTGCTTTAGTATCCAAGACAGCAATAAAATCTTCCCAACGATCTACTTTTGTAATGTGCTCATCTCTATATTTTTTAGCACGATTGAATAAATTAGATTGAATGTCTAATAACAATTGTGTTACCGTCTCCGTAATACCCTCCATGGATACAGTCGATTTCTCTTTTGTATCACGACGTGCAATTTCAACTTGGTTGTTTTCCAAATCACGCGGACCAACTGCAATTCTCACAGGCACTCCTTTTAATTCATATTCTGCAAATTTCCATCCTGGTCTTTGGTTATCTGAATCGTCGTATTTCACACGAATACCTGCCGCTTTAAATGAAGCGACCATCGCATGTACTTTTTCATCCAATAAAGCTTTTTGTTCTTCGCCTTTAAAAATAGGCACAATCACTACTTGAACTGGCGCGATTCTAGGAGGCAAAACCAATCCTTCATCATCGCTATGGGTCATCACCAAACCGCCAATTAATCTTGTGCTCACACCCCAACTAGTTGCCCATACATAATCTAATGTGTTGTTCTTATCACTAAACTTTACATCAAAAGCTTTCGCAAAATTTTGACCTAAGAAATGCGAAGTGCCTGCTTGTAACGCTTTACCATCTTGCATCAATGCTTCAATGCAATAGGTATCTTCTGCACCCGCGAATCGCTCGTTCGGTGTTTTCACGCCTTTAATCACTGGCATCGCCATCCAGTTTTCCGCAAAATCAGCGTAGACATCCAACATCTTAACAGTCTCTTCAATTGCTTCTTCCTTAGTTGCGTGCGCCGTATGCCCTTCCTGCCATAAAAATTCAGCTGTTCTTAAAAACAATCTAGTACGCATCTCCCATCTCACCACGTTCGCCCATTGGTTCACCAAGATGGGTAAATCACGATAAGATTGAATCCATGTTTTGTAGGTGTTCCAAATAATAGCTTCACTTGTAGGACGAACAATCAATTCCTCCTCTAACTTAGCCTCTGGATCCACCATGAGCTTGCCTTTATTATTTGGATCTGTCTTTAAACGATAATGTGTCACTATCGCACACTCTTTTGCAAAGCCTTCCGCATTTTTTTCTTCTGCCTCGAACAAAGACTTGGGCACAAATAAAGGGAAATAAGCATTTTCATGTCCAGTGTCTTTAAACATTTTGTCTAAAGTTGCTTGCATATTTTCCCATAAAGCATAACCATATGGTTTAATCACCATACAGCCTCTTACTGCGCTATAATCCGCAAGTGACCCTTTTAAAACTAGGTCGTTGTACCATTGTGAATAGTCCTGTGCTCTTGAAGTTAGTTCCTTTGCCATTTTGTAAAATTCTTAACATTTATATTGTAACAAAACATCTACGAAAAACGCTCTATGTTTTAAACTTTGTTACCTTTAGGATGTCAAATGTATGCTAAATCAGGGGCATATTAAAACCAAAAAATTGAACAGAAATGAAAAAGCAAAGCAACCGATCCCTCTTTGGGTTCAACGCCATCGTTCTTTTGGCAATTAGTTTTTTCGTAACCAGCTGTACCAGCTTACAACAAACCACGACTGCTGCGACGGACGATCTATATTTTACCCCTTCTAAGGAGGCCGAAACAACTACGAACAAATCTGATAAATATACAACGGATGAAGTGGAGACTTCAGATGAAGCCGAATACCAAGAATATCAAAATTATCAAGACGACCGTTTTTTAAGATTAAAAGTGGCCAACAGAAATCGTTGGTCAAGCATCGACGATTTTGGCTATTGGAACAACCCTAGTTTCAGTGTTGGATTTGGCATGGGCTATGGTGGCTATGGCGGATTTGGTTGGGGTGGCTGGGATCCTTTCTGGAACAATCGTTTTGGATGGGCTGGCTATTATGGTGGATTCGGTGGAGGTGGATTTGGTGGATTCGGCGGATTTGGATACGATCCATTCTGGGGTGGCGGATTTGGAGGATTTGGCTTCGATCCATTCTGGGGTGGCGGATTTGGAGGATTTGGCGGATTCGGCTACGGAGGATTTGGCGG
>CALPLN020000138.1 GCA_943324415.2 Sediminibacterium ginsengisoli
CTTTCACTACTTTACCAATGGCATCGTCCTGCCCTATCACCATCCCTTTCATTTCATCAGCCATCTTACGAAGCTTCGTAGTTTCCGCTTCTACCATGCGCTTTACAGGAATACCAGTCATCATACTTACTACCTCGGCAATATTTTCCTCATTAATGGGGAAGCGCTTGGTTTTGCTTTCATCTTCCCATTGGCTTTTGGCTTTTTCTAAAGCTTCACCTAATTTTTTTTCTGTATCTCTTAAGCTAGCTGCTTCCTCAAAGCGTTGACTTTTTACAACTCTATTTTTCTCGTTTTTAACTTCTTCGATTTGTTTTTCTAAATCCACAATATCTAAAGGCACATTGATATTTTTTAAATGTACTCTAGCGCCCACTTCATCTAATACATCAATGGCTTTATCTGGCAATAAACGATCAGTCATATAACGATCACTTAATTTCACACAAGCTTCAATCGCTTCTTGATCATAAATAACACTATGGTAATCCTCGTACTTAGATTTAATATTGTTCAAAATAATGATGGTATCTGCTACACTAGGTGGCTCGATGATCACTTTTTGGAAACGACGATCCAATGCACCATCTTTTTCAATGTGCATTCTATACTCATCCAATGTAGAAGCACCAATACATTGCAATTCTCCTCTAGCCAAAGCGGGCTTAAAGATATTCGACGCATCCAATGAACCACTTGCTCCACCGGCACCGACGATGGTATGGATCTCATCTATAAATAAAATAACATCTCTGTTTTTTTCCAATTCATTCATGATCGCCTTCATACGCTCCTCAAATTGACCACGGTACTTGGTACCCGCCACTAAAGCAGCTAAATCTAAAGAGATCACTCTTTTATCAAATAAAACACGACTTACTTTACGTTGTACAATTCTCAATGCAAGCCCTTCTACGATTGCCGTCTTACCCACACCAGGTTCACCAATTAAAATAGGATTGTTCTTTTTACGACGGCTTAAAATTTGGCTCACTCTTTCTATCTCCGCCTCTCTTCCCACAATTGGATCCAAAGCATCCTGCTCTGCCAGCTTTGTTATATCTCTTCCGAAATTATCTAAAACCGGAGTCTTTGATTTACTTGGGGCAGTGGTTTTAGATTTAGAACCCGAGCCAAAGCCACCTCTACCTTTTTCATCATCAAAATCATCTTCCCCTTCTTCTTGGTATTCTGAACTTGGACTAGATGGTGCAGAAGGTGATGAACCTACCATGCCTAACTCATTGCGGAACAGATCATAATCAACATCGAATTGATTTAAAATTTGCGTCGCTATATTTTCTTTGTTCTTTAAAATACTCAATAATAAGTGCTCCGTCTCGACCATCGGACTTTTCAAAGCCTTTGCTTCTAGTACGGTTACTCGAATTACTTTCTCCGCTTGTTTGGTAAGCGGAAGACTATTGATATTGGCAATATTTTTGCCAGACTTATCTTTTACGGCCAATTCAATCTCTTTTCTTAATTCCCCTAGGTTGACATTCAATTGTCTTAAGACTCTAATAGCTGTATTTTCTTGGTCACGGATCAACCCTAACATAAGGTGTTCCGCTCCAATAAAATCATTGCCTAATCTTAAAGCCTCTTCTCTACTATAAGAGATGATTTCCTTAACTTGTGTTGAAAAATTGTTATCCATATAATTAATTCGAGCTGTTATTAGATAAACGAATAATTTTACCCTAAAGTATGTCACTATGCACTATAAAATAGATACCAAAGAGAAATTCTCCGTTTTAAGCTTACTCGACCATAATCTTAGTTCAAATCTCGTGCCAGAATTGAATGATTTGATCAAAAAAATAGGCATGACTAGTCCTAAAAATCTAGTGTTGAACCTGTCAGCCGTAAAACACTGGGAATTGGCCATTATGGAGCTATTTGCACAGCATCAGGAGATTTTTTATGACAATAATACCAGTTTTGTGCTTTGTTGTTTGTCAGAGGACCTGCAAAACGCACTTGATTTGACTGAATTTGGCGAAGCCATGAACCTAACCCCCACCGAATCCGAGGCATGGGACATTGTTCAAATGGAGGAAATTGAGCGAGAATTGCTTGATAGTGACGATATGGAGTTTTCTACCCAAGAATAGTATAAGATTTGTTAAATTCGCGCTTCTATGATTACGCCTCAAACCATTCAACAAATTACCAGCCGAATTGACATCATTGATGTGGTGGGTGAATTTGTGAAATTAAAAAAAAGAGGCACGAATTATTTAGGCAACTGCCCTTTCCATAACGAAAAGTCTCCCTCTTTCACCGTTTCTCCAGCCAAGGAAATCTACAAATGTTTTGGATGTGGTAAGAGCGGTAATACCATCACCTTTTTGATGGAACATGAAAAGTATAGTTATGTAGAAGCGTTAAGATGGTTGGCCGCAAGATACAATATTGAAATTGAAGAAACTGAGACAAGTCCTGCTCAAAAGATCGCACAACAAACTGCAGATAGTTTATATGCCATCAATCATTTTGCAATGGACTTTTTCACCAAACAATACTGGGATACAGAGGCCGGTGCTACCATTGCTCAAAGCTACATGCAACATCGAGGTTTTCTAAGACCAATCGTAGAGAAATTTAAAATTGGTTACAACCCATCTGATAGAGATAGTTTAGCAAAAGCATTGATTCAAAATCAGTTCAATCCAGAGCTATTTGCAAGAACAGGTTTGGTAGTAGAACGCAATGGTGAGTGGCAGGATAATTATAGAGACCGTATCATCTTCCCGATCCATAATACCACAGGTAAAATCATTGGATTCGGTGCAAGACAGATTGCAAAGAACGATCGCTCCCCAAAATACATCAATACCCCAGAGAACGAAATTTATGTAAAGAGTAGGATTCTATATGGGTCTTATTTTGCAAGGACTGCAATTGATAAAGCCAATGAATGTTTATTGGTAGAAGGTTATACCGATGTGGTGAGCTTGCACCAAGCAGGTATTGAAAACGTGGTAGCAAGTGGTGGTACTTCTTTAACGATTGATCAATTAAGGTTGGTCAAGAAATACACACAGAACCTGACGATCATTTATGATGGTGACGCAGCAGGTGTGAAAGCAGCTTTAAGGGGATTGGATATGGCTTTGGAAGAAGGATTGAATGTGCAATTGGTTTTAATCCCTGACAATGAAGATCCAGATAGCTATGTCAATAAAGTGGGCGCAGATGCTTTTAGGGATTTTGTGCAATCTGCGAAAAAGGACTTTATCTTATTCCAATTAGAAGTCCAATTAAAAGAAGTTGGTAACGATCTTAATAAAAAGAATAGTCTTGTCAATCAAATGGCAGAGACCTTAAGTAAAATTAATAAAGCAGAAGATTTTACTAAACTGCAAGAGTATGTAAGAAAGTGTGCTGATATTTTACGTATCGACGAAACTGGATTGACTCAGTTAGTGAATAAGTTCAAGCGGGACAAGATAGTCAAGGAAGAAAAGAAGATGGCCTACGACGAAGCGGCCATTTTGATGCCTAGTTTCCAAAATGAAACTCAGGAATTAAACAATATTGATCTCGTTCTTGATAAGGACCTTTTGCATGAAAAGAACCTAGTAAGATTATTGATTGAGTATGGCAATGAATTGTTGGAGGACGGCAGACTAGCCTCTACTTGGATTGCCGAAGAATTGGAATCCTTCCCATTGGACAACCCCGACATGATTCAATTGGTAAAAGTTTATTTTGAATGGCAGTCCGAAGGCAAAATGCCCAACAATAAGACTTTACAATACCATGTAGACCCTCAGATTCAACAATTGGTGATGGGGCTTTTTGAGCCAGAACATGAATTAAGTCTTAGGTGGAATGAAAAACTAGGTATCAAGAAAATAGTAGCAGATGTCACTTTTCATCATGATATTGAAGTGAGTTTGTTGTACTATAAACTTAGAAAGATTAAGAAAATGATTCGCCAGAATCAGGACGATATGGAGAAGATCAGTGGTGAAGAACAGATACAATTATTGCACATACACAAGCACCTAAAAGATGCCGAACGTGAATTGACCCAAATTATTGGGACCGTGATATTCAAATAAAACTTATTTTTCGGAAGGATTCTGCTTGCCAGCAATCAACTTTTCCAAGGTTGCTTCCAAACGCTTTTGTTTGGTCTCCTCTTTTTTTGCACCGTTGATCCAACTTAAATATTCCTTTTGATTGATAATTGAGAGAGAGACAAAGAACTCTCTTACCTCTTCATGCGATTGGAATAGTTTTTCTACCTCAATTGGTAATGCAATCAATCGCTTTTCAAAATCGTCGATTTCAATATCAGGAGATTTAAAATCAGCGAAAGATCTATTTCTATTTGGGATTTGATCGTATTTTGTAAAACGTAGTGCTGTCCAAACATGGTCCAATGTCACTTGGCGAATAGCTTCGTATTCATTGTTGGCTAAAATCTCCCAGCTTGCATCTCTATTTAAATCGGAAACGATCTTAGAACTAGTTTTAGGATAGGCAATCCATAATTTACTTTCATTGGTCAAAGCAGAGAACACTTCTTTTAGAATATTGTTTAACTGCAATTGGTTGATAGCGAAAATTAACGCAAAGTCTATTTTCCTTGCTTTCAATAAGGGAGTCAGATTCTTACAGTAATTCAACTTAGCAAATTGCTTCTCGACACTTGAAGGCAAACCTTGAATCAGTAAGTTTTTCTCATCCTTTAACTGTAATTTCTCCAAAATATTCTGACTGATCGACATAAATGTTAGGATTTATAAGGATTGCAAAGATAAACAATTCCTGTTAGTTGCAAGAAGTTAATTGAATAAATCTTTGTAATGCGTTGGTAATCAATAAAAAATATAGCGAATTGGACTATTTAGTCTTGCTATTTTTTCTTTTTCTTGAACAATGGCGCCTTGTGCTCTTCCCCTTTGAGCAATCTCCCAA
>CALPLN020000139.1 GCA_943324415.2 Sediminibacterium ginsengisoli
CCAAGGCCAATTGGCAGGTGCATTTGATCCCTGAATTTCTGCTACACTATAGACAAACCAATAAGTCTACCCTTGCCAATGATACCCATCCAAACAGAAAACAGATCATTGACTATATCGTTGAAAAGCATAAAGATTGGTATGCAACATGTCTTAGCACATTGATAGACCAGAAAGAAGTCCTTTATACCGAGTCGCGCATCTCCTTTCAAAATATCTGGAAAATGCTTAAAAACAGGTTGACAAACAAGTATAAATAAAGATTTCAGCCAGTCTATAAGGCCTGCTTAGGCTTATTTATAATATATTTGTAGCATGGGTATTATCCAAAAACAAGGTATCAAGTCTTCTATCTTTATCATGATTGGTTTTGTGATAGGTGCGGTGAATTTGCTAGTCCTATTCCCCTTGTTTTTCTCAAAAAACGACCAAGGACTTGTTAGAGCCATGATTGATATTGGCGCTACGCTTTCCGTATTTTGCACTTTAGGTACGCTCCCTGTCGTCTATAAATTTTTCCCGTTTTACAATCATTATTTAGGACCAAAGAAAAACGAACTCCCATTTTTGACTTTAATCATTAACCTGATAGGTTTTGGATTGTTAATGTGGATTGGCTGGGAGAATAAAGATTTCATCATTCGAAAATTGGGCAAGTCGCCTAGTCTTGCTACTTATTTTAATTACGTCTACCCCTATACCTTTTTTTTATTGATATTTTATTGGTTAGAAGCTTTTGCTTGGGGACTTCAGAAAGGTGTGTTCACTAATTTTTTAAGAGAAACCGCTATCAGAATTTTAACGACTATTTTAATACTAGGGTTTGGCTTAAAATGGCTCAACCTCGATCAATTCATTTTGTTATTCAGCGGAATCTATGTCATACCAACTTTATTGTTGATTTATAATTTATCCCAATCGCAAGAATGGTCGTTTAGAAGCTTTAAAATAAGTAGTGTCACAAAGCGATTAAAATGGAAGATGTTGAATTTTGCATTATTTGTTTTTGCAGGCCAGTTTTTTAATTTACTCGCAAGGACCAATGATACATTCATGATTGTTGGATTGAGAGGACTGAGTGACGCAGGTATATTTGCCATCGCGACTTATGTGGCTGCGATTATGGAAATCCCTCAGCGTAGTTTAACTTCCATCAGCATTCCCGTATTGGCTAAATCTTGGAAGGATAAAGACTTTGCCAATATCAAACATGTGTACCATAAAAGTGTATCCAATCTTTTAGCGGTTGGATTGTTGCTATTTGGGCTCATCTGGCTGAATATTGAAAACTTGGTTGCTTTTTTAAATTGGATCAGCCATAAAGAAGGAGGAGGTTACGACGCTTTAGTGCCGCTTATTTTTATCATGGGATTGGCAAAATTGATTGACTTGGCAACCGGTGTGAATGGGCAAATCATTGGTACTTCCAACTATTGGAAATTTGATTTCTTTACTAACCTATTCTATATCGTTTTATCTATCCCGTTAAACTTTTATTTAATTAATCACTACCAATTAATCGGGTTAGCCTATTCTAATTTAGCCGCATTGATATTGTACAATAGTGTACGCTTTTTATTCCTGTATAAGAAGTTCAATTTGCAGCCCTATACATTACAACATGGCTTATTTTTATTATTGAGTATTGGATGGATGTTTCTTGTCTACAAGATCCCATCTGTATCCAATTTCCTTCTCAACATATTTATAAAGTCCAGTATTTACGGACTTGGCTTCTACGGACTTTTGACCAAAATCAATCCGGCACCAGAATTGAAGGAATTGGTTCAAGATGTAGTCAAAAATAAATTACTAGGATTCTTAAGGCGCTAATTGCTTCACTTTTTCTAAAAACAAGCGCATCCCTTCTTGCATGTGATCAGATAATTTGTATTCAATGTTCTGTGTGTAATACTGCTCCATATCATAGTCATGCGTTCTTGCAGGAAGTTGAGCCAATACTTCTGAAATATGTTCTACGCCATAAGCATTAGCTTGATTGAACAAGGCAATAAAGTCTTCTGGTATCGATTGATTGGACATCCAGGTGGCAAACACAAAAGGCAAGCCTGTATGGTCTATCCATGCTGCACCCAAATCATATACATAGTCAAACTGGGACAAATTAGCCAACGCCCTATCTCCAATTATGACCCCAGCGGTGGTTCCCTCAATCGCTTGAATATAGTCCTCCTCGGCCTTTAAGCATTGGATGTCCTTTTTCCAGTATTCTTTTAATAAAATACGCGCTAGTTGGACAGATGTTCGGCTTTGATAGTCAAGGTAGATGGATTCGATTTGCTCCATAGGTACCTTGCTGAAAATAGCTACCGAAGCAACGCTTGAATTTGTTCCAATACAAAAATCAGAAACAATATGCGGGTGTTGAAGAAAAGGCGTGATAGCCACTGGAACTAAGCCAATATCAATCTGGCCATCAATCAAAGCTTGCGCAATTTTTGCAGGATAGTATTTTACCAATTCTATTTTTGATATAAAATCAGCTTTTTCTATCCCCAATAATAAGGGCTGAGTGTTGAAATAACTTACCACCCCAATGCGCCATCTCTTGTCCAATTGAATTAACTTTGTACAAAGATATCAATTCAAATTGTTTTAAAGCAAACTATATGTCTCAATTAACTGCTATTTCACCGATAGACGGTCGTTACCACAAACAAACTGCTGCACTAGGTGCTTATTTCTCTGAATTTGCATTGATCAGGTATCGTGTATTGGTAGAAGTGCACTACTTTTTGTTTTTAGCAGATAAGAAATTCTTTAAAGTTCCTGCTTCATTAAAAAAGGCTTTACTAGAAGTGGTAGATCATTTTTCAGAGGAAGATGCCGCTAAAATTAAAACAATCGAAGCCACTACGAACCATGATGTGAAAGCGGTGGAATATTTTTTAAAGGAAATATTAGATCAACATAAAGCAAGTAGCTTAAAAGAATGGATCCATTTTGGATTGACTTCTCAAGACATCAACAATACTGCTATCCCATTGAGTTGGAAAAACGCGATGGAGTCTGAAATCTTACCTGCATACATTAATCTGCAAAACAGATTGTACCAATTTGCAAAACAGTGGAAGAAGGTTCCTTTGTTAGCTAGAACGCATGGCCAATCTGCTTCTCCAACAACATTAGGAAAAGAGTTGATGGTATTTGTAGAAAGAATCAATCATCAAATTGAATTGTTCAGCAGCATCCCTTATGCGGCTAAATTTGGTGGCGCAACCGGCAATTTTAACGCGCATCATATTGCTTATCCAAAAAAGAATTGGGTTGCCCTAGGCAACGAATTTGTGGATGATGTGTTAGGCCTTGAGCGTATGCAGTTCACGACACAGATAGAACATTATGATCATTTTGCCGCACATTGTGACAACCTGAAAAGATTGAATACGATATTAATTGATTTGACTAGAGATATCTGGACCTATATCTCTATGGATTACTTTAAACAACAAACCAAAAAAGGTGAAGTTGGATCAAGTGCCATGCCACATAAAGTGAACCCGATTGATTTTGAAAACGCAGAAGGTAACTTAGGCATTGCCAATGCTTTATTAGAACATCTTGCAGCCAAGCTTCCAATTAGCAGATTGCAGAGAGACTTAACCGACTCTACCGTACTTAGAAATATTGGCGTACCTGTTGGACACATTACCATTGCCATCAATTCAATTGAAAAAGGCTTGGGTAAATTGATTTTGAATGAAGTGAAAATCAATGAAGATCTTGAAAATAACTGGGCAGTGGTTGCAGAAGCAATTCAAACCATTTTACGTCGTGAACATTATCCAAATCCGTATGAGGCATTGAAGGATCTTACAAGAGGCAATAGTAAGATTGATAAGAAGTCGATGCATAAATTCATCGATGGACTGAAAGTCACTGCTACTTTGAAAAAGGAATTGAAGAAAATTACACCACAAAATTACACAGGGGTTACTGCGGAATATTAATTAGATAGCGTCACCGGAATCATCTCTTGGTGGCGCTATTTTTTTGCGAGGCTCTTTTTTGGCCAAGAGATAATGAATGGGATCCATCCCCTCTTTCTCAATGGCCATGGTCAATACTTCGGCTGTGGCTTGTGCATCGCCCCAAGCGCGGTGTCTGCCTTCTATTCTAATTCCTAGGTCTCGAGTCAAAGATCCTAATCCATATTTTTCCAAACCAGGAAATACTTTCTTACTCAAACGTATGGTACATAATTTAGGAGCAGACCATTGAAATCCCGACTTGCCCAATAGATAATGTACAAAGGAATAGTCAAAGCTGACGTTGTGGGCTACGAATATGCGGTCTTTCAAAAGATTGTAAATCTGTGGAGCAACCTCCTCAAACAAAGGGGCCTCGGCCACCATTTCATCACTTATACCCGTCATATTGACTATGAATGGAGGGATTTTTTGTCTTGGATTCACCAAAGTCACATATTTACCCGTCACTTCAATGCCATTGTGCATCACAATCGCGATTTCGGTAATCCCATGCATATGGGGCATTCCGCCAGTGGTTTCTATGTCTACTATTGCAAATTCCATCTGCCGCCAAGTTCGCATTTTTTTGTCAATAATAGCTAGTGGCTTTTCCTTATTTTTGTAACTCATTATAGGAAAAGCATTTAGCATGGAATTGAGTAAAAATTTTATCCCGGGAGCAGTAGAGACAAAATGGTATCAACATTGGATCGACCAAGGTTATTTCCATAGTGTACCCAATGACAAACCAGCTTATACGGTAGTCATCCCTCCTCCAAATGTGACCGGTGTTTTACACATGGGCCATTGCTTGAACAATACCATTCAGGACATATTGGTTCGCCGTGCACGTATGCAAGGAATGAATCCTTGTTGGGTGCCTGG
>CALPLN020000140.1 GCA_943324415.2 Sediminibacterium ginsengisoli
CTAGCTAATGCGCTTCTAAATCTATATATCCTTCTGTATTCCACAGGACTGCAGCCCATATGTTTTTGGAAATTCCTCTGAAAGGTTTTTAGATTCAGTCCTAGCTCATTGGCGATCTTTGAAATAGTTATTTGTTCATTGCTATTTTCTAAAAATATCAACGAGTCTTCAATAATGGAATAATCTTGATTGTCCATCAATTGAGAAAGCAAAAATGATTCGATTTTACTAATATCATCCTTACTTGAAAATAGACTTTCTCCAAATTGACTCCAAACATCATTCATTAATGCTTGGGAAAACTTAGGCGCTAAGAAAAGGTAATTATCCTTGAAAAACCGATTCAAGCCCAATGGTTTGAAAACAATAGAAATTTCACTTAATTGCCCTTTATATTCTAACATTACAGGGGTTGTATATTTCCCGAGTATTTCAATATGTACACCCCTATCGATGTTTTCAGAAATTTGAAGAGACCAGTTTTGTCTTTGAATAGACGCCCCCTTGAAAAATGAAATCCCTGTATTGAAATGGGGGAATGCTACATACCTAAAGGTCGTGTTAGGCTTGCCTTCATAAATATAGAAGCATTCGATATACTTATTTAGAATTGGAGAAATGGGCGCAATGGTCTTTATCACTAGAAATGAGATTTGCTCTAAAGTTAATTAAAGAAAAATTAAAAGCCATCATTGCTGATAGCTTGTCTAGTTTGGCTCCACTTTTCGACGAAAGATGCAGCTTGATGAATATTTATAATTGATCATAATGAAATCTGCACTTGAAAATTATAATTTCATCATGTTCCACTTTGTAAATTAATCTGTGCTCTTCATCAATTCTTCTTGACCAATAACCTTCATATTTATATTTCAATGCCTCTGGTTTGCCAATACCCTCAAATGGACTTCTTGAAATGTCTTTTAAGAGTTCATTAATTTTTTTGATTTTCTGTTTGTCACTTTTTTGCCAAAAAAGATATTCTTCCCATGCAAAGTCTATAAAGATATATCTCATTATTCAATTAGTTTATGCTCCTTTTTCTTACCCTCTTTAAATTGCTTTATAGATTCATCTAAGACTTCCATATTTTTTTTAGAAGACATCTCATGCAATGTTGCATTTAGAGAATTGTATTCCTCTAAAGAAATAATTACAACACCAGTGTCTTTACCTCTATTAATGATTAAGGTTTCACGCTCATTAGTAACCTTGTCAAGATATTGTTTGGTTTCTTTTCGAAAATCAGAAAGTGTAGTTGATAACATAATTACATATTTATGTACAAATATATGTACATAATTTAAGAGTTTCAGTCTTAGATTAAATATCAACAATATAATAATGTAAAAAGAGCGTATTTATACGCAGGTGCAACTACCCTAACTCACTGACGGACAAAGAAAAAGCCATCATTTCTGATGGCTTGTCTTGTTTCGCTCCCCCTTCTGGACTTGAACCAGAGACCCTCTGATTAACAGTCAGATGCTCTAACCAACTGAGCTAAGGAGGAGTGTTTCCTTTTACGGGATGCAAAAATAATGAAATTTACCAAAGAACAAAAGTTTAAAAGAAAGAATTCGGCTTAAAACCAATAAAAATTCCCTCAGGACGCTGTTCTATAGGGTAGGTTTTTAAAAAATAGCCTTCTCCGCTTGTATTTCGTCCGTTTTTCATGTCAAAACTATATCGATGCAAGGGACAAACTACTTGACCAAGGGGGTTGATATAGCCTTGTGCCATACGTCCACTCGCATGTGGACACTTTTGAGCAAAGGCATAATACCCATCCTTAAACCTAGCAAGAGTGACTTTTGTCCCCTCCAATTCCATATCTAATAATTGATTCTCTGGCCAATCCAAACTCATTGGCGCATCTGTGATTAAAACCCAATTGATATTATTCACTGACATGATTAAAAGAATACCGTCTTGTAAGGATATTTAATCTGATACATGTCTCTTACTTTATGTAAGATGATGGTTCTTAGTTCTTCGATGTTTTGTTTTTCGATAGCAGAAACAAAAACACAATTGTTATTGGTGACATTGATCCATCTTTCCTTTAAGTCTCTTTCAATATCCTGTTTTACTTCGTCAGACACCCACTCGTCAAAATATTTTTCACGGTATAAATCCATCTTATTAAAAATGGTAACAACGGGTTTGTCGAATGCCTTTAATTCTTGTAAGGTTTTATTCACCACGTCAATTTGATCTTCGTATTTAGCATGTGAGATATCCACTACATGCAATAATACATCTGCTTCACGCACTTCATCTAAGGTGCTTTTAAAGCTCTCCACTAAATGGTGCGGCAACTTGCGGATGAACCCTACCGTATCGCTTAATAAAAAAGGGGTGTTGTCAAATACCACTTTTCTAGTGGTGGTATCTAATGTGGCGAACAATTTATTTTCTGCAAACACTTCACTTTTACTAATTAAGTTCATGATTGTGCTCTTGCCCACATTGGTGTAACCCACTAGTGCCACACGTATGAACTCTCCTCTATCCTTACGTTGTGTGAATGCTTGTTTATCTATTTCTTGTAGACGCTTACGTAATAAAGTGATTTTATCTTTTACGATACGACGGTCTGTTTCAATTTCTGTTTCACCCGGACCTCTAGATCCAATCCCCGCACCTTGTCTTTCCAAATGCGACCACATCCCTTTTAGTCTTGGTAAAATGTATTGGTATTGCGCTAATTCCACCTGAACTTTTGCTTGTGCAGTTCTTGCGCGACGCGCAAAAATGTCTAAGATTAAATCGCTTCGGTCAATCACTCTACACTTTGCTTCTTTTTCTATATTCTGTATTTGAGAGCCCGTTAATTCATCATCAAATATCACCACGTCTATATCCTTAGCGGCTACATATTGTCTAATCTCATCTAACTTACCCTTCCCTACAAATGTTTTACTATCTGGATGTGATAACCTTTGCTTGAAAATTTTAATCGTAATGGCACCAGCTGTTTCAGCTAAAAAAGCCAACTCTGCCAAGTATTCATTCACCTGTTCTTCGGTATGTTCTTGTTGAATGACGCCAACTAATACCGCCTTCTCTTCTTCTTTTATTATTTGCTTCTTCTCTATCAAAATGAATCTTAATTTGTACAAAGATAACTCAATACCCTTCTAGAATAAAAAAACCCTCCCTTAATCTAAAGGAGGGCTATAAATAGTTTTGTAGGAGACTACAGTCCGCTAATGCTTAAGCCAACAGACAATCTATTGAAAGAAGGTCCGTATCCGTCACGAATCACTGGCGTCACAGAGTAGCCCACATTCAACGAAAGTAAACCGTAACCTGCTCTTGCAGTCAAAGTGATGTCGTTGCTAGTGAAGAACCTTTTATTGCTAATTTTTTGAACATACGTCTTGCCATAGTATGAAGTTCCACCTGCAGTTTGATAATCCTTCATTTTAGTGTAGCCCTTAAATAACAAACCAACTTTAACACCTGCAGCCAATTTCCAAGACTTAGCAGGATTCGCTGGATTAGAATAGTATCTGATTTCAGCAGGCACTTGCAAGTATACTGTGGCTACTTTTTGTTTATCATATCGATTTGCCAATGAATCCAATGTTCTAAAACGAATGGTGTTCGCCACTTGAGACAAATCCACAAAAGTACCTTTGTCGATATATTGATTGTTTGTACCAAAGCCCACACCATAAGCGAGGCTATATTTATTATTTGTTCTAAAAGGCTTATCCAACATAAAATAGATGTTGAAATGACGCCCTATACCAGTTGTCTTTACGCTGTCTGGTCCACCAACCCAATTATCAGCACCAAATTGGATCATAAAATGATCGGCAGGACGGCTAGATAAATCGGCCATTTTCTTTTCTGTAGCGGTCGTTTGCGCTTGGGCTAATCCGCTGAACAACAAAATAGTAAGGAGGGATAATATTACTTTCTTCATTCGGCAAAAATAATCGAAAAAAGGGTAGAACACTTTAAAAAAGGTTAAAATATTAGGTTAATATGGAGGGAAACATACTCAATTTTACTATTTTTGCAGCCTGTCATCGAAAGATGCGGGCCTATAGCTCAGTTGGTTAGAGCACCTGACTCATAATCAGGGGGTCCCAGGATCATGCCCTGGTGGGCCCACAGCCGAAAGGCAACATTATTAAGGGTTTATGCTGTCAAAAGCATAGACCCTTTTTGTTTGGGGTTATTCTCGGCCAAGTTCTGGCCAGGTTTTGTGTTTTTAGAGGGAAAATAGGGGTGAAAGGAGGAGAAGGGATGGAATTGGATGAATTAATACTAGATAATGATCTTCATTATAAGGATTTGTAATATAATAAATTAGATTTATGCTTTCTTAAATTTCAAAATTTATTGAATTAATGGCTAAAATATTTCCAAGTTTAGAAGATTTGATGAATACGAATTTTAAACGTGCCAAACCCTCAGTAAATGAACTTGAAATTCTTAAATTTTTTCATAAGAATTTAAACGATAGTTATGAAATATATTTCAGGCCATTTTTAAATGGATTGAGGCCATTCGCAATTTTATTTAGAGAAAAGTCAGGAATTCTAATTATAGATTACTACACAAGTTTTTCAGAAATTGGAAAACTTGCGCCGAATAAAAAATATGACTACCAAAAGTTCGAAATTATTGATTTGATTCTATCCCCAGAAGAAAAAAAAACTAATCAGAAAAGTCTTTTAACTACAATACATGGTATGTGTATTATTAATGAAACAAAAGCTGAAATAACAAAAAAATTTAGTGAAGTTAAATTTTATACTTTTTTTTCTTATGATACATTTTTTGACTTTGGTACATTTGAATATTTTCTAAGTAGGAGTTATCTTCAAAATGATTCTA
>CALPLN020000141.1 GCA_943324415.2 Sediminibacterium ginsengisoli
AGCTCAGTTGGTTAGAGCACAGGATTCATAACCCTGAGGTCCCGGGTTCAAATCCCGGTCTCGCTACAAAGCCTGTCACGAAAGTGACAGGCTTTTTTAATGCGAAGAGGTGTCGAAAGTTCACTTTCGTAAACCTTTAAGCATTAAAAAAGACAAACTCAAATCTATGATTTGAGTTTGAAAGGCTTTGGGTAAGGCGAATATTCAAGGATGACAATGCGCAGCATTGGCAATCCCTTTATGGCAGTAATTGGCAACACTAATTCAAATACTGATACTCCTTAGGCGTATTTCCAACCTGTTGTTTGAAGAACCTCGTAAAATGTTGAGGATATTTAAATCCTAATTCGTTTGCAATTTCATTTACATTTTTGTTTGCATCAATCAATTTGCATTTAGCTACCTCAATTATTTTAGCATGTACATACTCTTGTGCAGTTTTTCCTGTTGATTTTTTAATTAGATCCCCAAAATAATTTGCTGATAAGTTTAATTCCTTTGCGCATGTTGCAACGGAGGGTAATCCAATGATGCTAGGTTTTTCAGAATTGAAATAGGTATTTAATAATGTTTCAAATTTCTCAAGTATACCCTTGCTAACATTATCTCTTGTTATAAATTGTCTATCATAAAACCTTTGGCAATAGTCTAAAAATAGTTCAATATTAGACGCGATTAGCTTTTTGCTATGTTTGTCTATAGGCTGCTTCAATTCAAATTCAATTTTAGAGAAAGAGTCAAGTATCAATTTTCTTTCATCATCTGACAAGTGCAATGCCTCGTTTGTTTCGTAATCAAAAAATTTATAATTGCTGATATGTTTACCCAGTGAAGTGCCTAATAAAAAATCGGAATGAAAAATTAATCCAAATCCTGCTGGTTGATATGTTTCAGTGGGTTTGTCCATTGTCATTACTTGACCTGGTGCAAAAAATGCAAGTGTGCCAGCCTGGTAGTCGTAATAATTACGACCGTATTTCATATCTCCACATTTTACATCCTTTAAGAAAATGCAATACATGCCATATTGAAATTTAATTGAACTTACATTTCCCCAATCTCTCATCTCGGCATTTGAGTAATCGATTATGGATACCAGTGGATTTAAGGTCTTTGTATTATTGTCCTTATTATAATCACTTATATTATTGATTGCGTATACCTTTTCCATTTATTGCTAATTCTCTTCAAATTTACAGATAATGCCATGACATATAGACCCCCATTGTTAAAATCAGTAATAATGGTAGAAATAACAGTAAACTATATAATACACCCATCTTCTTTTATTATAATTTTATAAAAATATTTAAAATGAAAAAAATCACACTTTTTTTACTTGTTTTTGCACCCTTTATTGGTTTTGCACAAAACGCGCAATATTCCGTTACCTCTTTTTTACAAGATGGTCCAAAAGCACCTAATACACATTATATTGGTGAAGCGTTTTTAAGTGGTGTATTTCAAGGGGATAGTGAAATCAATTATAATATCACTAAAGCAACTTTTAGAAAAAACTCCACGCTGGATTGGCATAAACATTCAACACCTCAAGTGCTTATTGTTATTGAAGGCGAAGGTTATTATCAAGAAAAAGGGAAAGATGCAATTATTATAAAAAAAGGAGATATCGTTAGATGCGCTAAAGATTTAGAGCATTGGCACACAGCTAGCAAGGAAAATCAAATTACCTATTTGGCATTATATGACGGAACTAAGCCTACTGTATGGACAGATAAAGTAACGCAGGAATACTATGATAGCATTGCTGAAAAATTAAAAGCAGATAAAAAGTAAAATGACAAGAGGTTTAATTAATTTAATATTAACTGCTATTGTAACCACACTTGCAATTAGTTGTGCATCCACTAGGTTGAATAATAGTAAAGCATTAGTTATTCAGGAGCAAGGTAGTTTTGCAATAGGAGGCACTGTTGTAAAAAGCCCTGGCAATTTCGATCCAATCAATCATGGTGCATTTAATCCTGCAAATCAAGCATCAGAAGGCCAAACCTTACACGGCGATCATGCTTATGTTTTTTATCAAGTTCCTAAAAATCCACGCAAACTACCTTTAGTCTTTTGGCATGGATATGGTCAGTCAGCTAAAACATGGGAAACGACCGCTGATGGAAGAGAGGGTTTTCAAAATATCTTTTTACGTCGACAATTCCCTGTTTATTTAATGGATCAGCCTAGACGTGGCCGCTCAGGTCGTGCAACAAAATCCATAACTATAAATGCCGCACCTGACGAACAACTTTGGTTCAGTATTTTTAGAATGGGTATTGGAACTGAATTTTATCCAGGCGTTCAATTTTCTAAAGACCCAGAAGCGTTAAATCAATTTTATCGCCACATGGTTCCTAATACTGCTCCGTATGATTTAGAAGTAAATACAGATGCAGTATCTGCATTGTTCAATAAAATTGGTAACGGTATATTAGTGACGCATTCACATAGTGGAGGCCAAGGATGGGAGGCTGCCATAAAAAATCAAAATATTAGAGCAATTGTAGCGTATGAACCCGGAAGTGGATTTGTATTTCCTCAAGGAGAAGTGCCGGATTCTGTAAAATATGTGGGTGGGATATTAAGGGCTACAGGTGTTTCAATGAATGATTTTCTGAAACTTACAAAAATACCCATTGTTATATATTATGGTGATTATATACCTGACACTCCTTCAATATATCCAGGAGAAGAACAATGGCGTGCTGCTTTAACAATGGCTAAATTATGGAGAGATAAAGTAAATCAATATGGTGGCGATGTTACTTTGATTAGACTACCAGATATTGGTTTAAAAGGGAATACACACTTTCCGATGTCAGATTTAAATAATGTTGAAGTTGCTAACTTGATGTCAGAATTCTTGAAAGAAAAACATTTAGATAATTAAGTTCTTGCGTGAGGAACATCTCACACATAATGTTCATTTTTAATCAATATCAATCCAAAGTGAACATTTTTGATACTGATTATCAACAGGTTAGTGTATTCAAGATAGATTCATAACCCTGAGGTCCCGGGTTCAAATCCCGGTCTCGCTACAAAGCCTGTCACGTATGTGACAGGCTTTTTTCGTTTAAGGCAGCGTCACAAGCTTGCTTGTGTAAGCTGACGAGAATGAAAAAAGCTAACTGAACGCGAAGCGTTTAGTTGAAAGGCTTTGGGTTTATCGAACTGTTGTGGGATGACATTGCGAAGCAATGGCAGGCCCATTAAATCGTGGGTTCTTTGCTAAGTGAAGTTTTTGTCATTTCTTACCGAAAAAACGAAACTTTAATGCTGATATTTCTATCTTCATGTAATCTTAATTTACAGCTCTTTTTTATTAATAAAAAGAGAATTAAATTCATAATAAACTATGGGCGATTTTATTTTTATAGGAAGTATTTTTTGTGCTTTAATCAGTACCTATCTTCTTTTGTTTAAAAAAAATATTGTTCATTTATTTTCTGATAAAATTTTAGCTATTTTATTTTTATGTTATAGCTATTGCACATTAAATTTTATACTTATTTCTTCTGGCTGGTTGATATATTTTCCTAATTTATACCGTACATCTGCACCCATAAATTATTTAATACCGCCATTGGCATACATGTATGTTAAATCAGTTTTAACTAATAAAAATAAATGGAACTTGATTGATTCACTTCATTTAGTTCCTTTTTTATTAATAGCTATAAATTATATTCCATTGTATTGCATGGGTATTAATAATAAAAAAGAAGTTGTTACATTAGTCATTGAGAGTTTTAATAATAATTATAATATACAGGATGGTTTTTTCTCTGAAAAAATACAATTTCTTAGACCCATTCAAAGCGTAGTATATATCATTTTACAATGGAAATTAATTTATGCTTTTAAAAGAAAGCAAAATCTAGGATATTTTAAGGAACACACAGAGTTAATTTTAAGTTGGCTTATTAAATTTACTTCTGCTATCACTTTTACTATTTTAACCTTTTTGATTTTTGTTATAGGGGTCGTTTATACTTTATATACGAATCAAAGCATAAATGATATTGTATTTTATGCGTCTATTCCGGTTTCCATAAGCCTATTTTATTTAACTAGTTACTTAATTCTTAACCCTAACGTATTTTTAGGACTTCCGTATATTGACTATAATAAATCCAATCAAAAAATCGAGGTACTAGATAAAATAAAATATGAAGAAGAAATATCTGCTATTGAATCCTACCTTATTGCTGAAAAACCTTACTTAAAACAAGGTTTCTCGATAAATGAATTTTCTATGGCGTTAGGCTTGCCTACCAAATTAGTTTCCTTTTTAATCAATAATCATTTTGATAAGAATTTCAATGATTTTGTAAATACATATAGAATAGAACACGTAACGGATTGTATAAAAGCTGGAGATCTAAATCAATTTACATTGTACGCTTTAGCAACACAAGCAGGTTTTTCTAACAAAACTAGTTTTGTAGATGCCTTTAAAAAAGTACATAATTGTACGCCATCTCATTTTATTTCTAATATGATAGTGCAATAAATAGGCTATAACCTATTTTAAACAAGGGAAAAGGCAAGTTTTCTGAAATCTTGCCTTAAATAATTACCCTAGTTTATATACTAAAATTTTTTTTCGCATTTTTAGAGGTCTTTTAATGAATAAAAGAACCTCAAATTATGACCCCAAGATCATTCTTGTCTTTTATAGCTATTACGTTCCCATTAATCACCTGTGCCCAATCGATTACACCCTACGCCTTTAATAATGGGGGTGGTTCCTCCTCATCTATTGAATGGAGTATTGGCGAGTCGGTTTCCATAGCTAATTTTACAAC
>CALPLN020000142.1 GCA_943324415.2 Sediminibacterium ginsengisoli
AAATGTAACATCATCCCCTAATAAAGAAAGCCTCCAAATGGAGGCTTTCTTTATATTGAAAACTTTTGTATTTAATTTACCAACTTCCTCCTGCACCACCACCGCCAGAGCTACCACCTCCAAAGCCACCGAATCCGCCGCCACCTCCGCTATCTCCCCATCCTCCACCACCGTGTCGTGATCCGCCGCCTAGTAAAGATCCAAGTAGCATCCCTGTGGCTACATCGCTAAACCCGCCGCCGCCAATATTAGATCCGCCGCCTCGTCCATTTCTGAGTACAACGAAAATGATGATTAAGATTAAGACAAACAATCCACTACCACCCTTTCCTTTGGATTTCTTCGCTTTTTTGACCTTGTATTCGCCTACTGCAGCTTTTGCGATATTGTCTGTCGCTTTATCTATTCCTTCGTAATAACTACCCGCTTTAAATGCAGGCTTAATGTCATTGTCAATGATGTTTAAGGCAGTAATGTCTGGAATGGCACCTTCTAATCCATATCCCACTTCGATTCTAATTTGACGATCGTTGATGGCAATTAATAAAAGAACACCATTGTTGGTTTTTTTATTACCGATACCCCAATCTCTAAATAATTTGGTAGCGTATTCTTCTTTTGGATACCCCTCTAAACTTGGAATGATCACCACTGCTATTTGATTGGAACTGCTATCATCAATGGCAACCAATTTGTTTTCCAATGCTTGTTTTTGTTCAGCAGTCAATACACCAGCCGCATCTGTAACTAGTGTTACAGGATTGGGCTTTGCAATGATTTGTTGTGCATCAATTTTATTAGCAAACAAGCTGGCAATTACAAACAAGAAGACTGTTAAAAGCAAAGGCGACCTGCCAAATATTTTTATTTTTCTCATTTGCCCATCATGATTTCGTCAGATAATTCATTTTCATCGGTTGTACGATCATAAGGAAAATGATCTTTCAATGCATGTCCAATAGCATCAATCACACGCACCATGCCATCCACATAATTTGCCTGCTTAAAATGAGCCGTCATGTCTTGCACCTGTTGGTACCAAAATTCTACGCCCACTTTTTCATGGATGCGTTGATCGCCATAAATAGCTAATTTCTTATCAGACACAGCAACATATACCAAGACCCCGTTTCGATCCTTGGTCTCGTTCATTTTATTCTTAAAAAATATTTCAGTAGCACGTTGCAATGCATCCTGCTTCTTAGGAATACTGGTTTCTACAAAAACACGGATTTCCCCGCTGGTATTTTGTTCAGCAGCTTGAATGGCCTGGACAAGCAGTTGCTTGTCCGAGGCACTCAATAAATTATCCGTTTTGGATTTAAATAGATTCAGTGGATTCCACATAGTATATTGATTGTTTGGATTGAGAAAACAGCTTAGAATTTTACTTCTGGTGCTTTTGAAGCACTGTCTTCTGCCTTAAATCCTTCTTTTGTTTTGAAACCAAACATACCTGCCACTAAATTTAGCGGGAACGATCTTGCTCTCTTGTTATAGTCCGCAATAGCCGCATTGAAGTCATTTCTGGATACTTTAATTCTGTTCTCAGTTCCTTCTAATTGAGCTTGTAATCCACGGAAGGCATCATTCGCTCTTAAATTAGGATAGTTCTCTGAAACAACTAACAAACGGCCCAATGCTTGAGACAATTGTCCTTGATTTGCTTGGAACTGTTGTAATTTTTCTGGTGTCAAATCTTTGGCATCTACTTTCATCTGTGTAGCGCTTGCACGTGCCGCAATAACGTTTTGTAAAGTTGTTTGCTCAAAGCTTGCCTCACCCTTTACGGTGTTCACCAAATTCGGAATCAAATCCGCACGTCTTTGGTAATCACTTTGCACGTTATTCCATGCTTGATTTACATTCTCGTCTTGATTTACTAAGCCATTATAGCCGTTGCAACCATAGCCTATTAAAATTACGAGTACCCCTAAAAAAATGAATAATCCTAAATTTTTACGTAACATAGTTTTGTATTTGTTTATAAAGATAGAGCAAAGCAGGGACCAAACTTGATTTATGACGGAAAGTCCTGACAAAAATAACCCCTCCCGGAGCCGGGAAGGGTTAGAATGAAGTTCTTATGAGTCATTCAGGACAACTATTTTCTAATTTCTACCATCGCTTACGCGCTTTCTCCTTT
Source organism: Sediminibacterium ginsengisoli (assembly GCA_943324415.2). Lineage (GTDB taxonomy): Bacteria > Bacteroidota > Bacteroidia > Chitinophagales > Chitinophagaceae > Sediminibacterium > Sediminibacterium ginsengisoli_C. The sequence continues at coordinate 2,147 of CALPLN020000142.1, forward strand.
GATAGCAGCGATACCTGGCAAAATTTTACCTTCAAAATATTCTAATAAAGCACCGCCACCTGTACTCACATAGCTCACTTTATCATTGAATCCAAATTGATTCACAGCTGACACACTGTCGCCACCTCCCACTAAACTAAATGCCCCTTTTTGGGTCGCTTCTGCAACGGCTACTGCAATTGCTTTGGTTCCTGCTTGGTAATTGGACATTTCAAATACACCCATTGGACCATTCCATAAGATGGTTTTACTTGCTAAAATCACTTCGGCAAATTTTGCTCTTGAAACTTCACCAATATCCAATCCCATCCACCCGTCAGGGATAGACATGCTTTCGCAATTTTTCCTTTCTGTATCATTGGAGAAATCAGTAGTGATGATATTGTCTACTGGCAAATGAATGTTTACGCCTTTTGCTTTCGCTTTTGCTAATATTTCTAAAGCCAATGGCATACGATCGTCCTCGCAAATTGAAGTACCAATGGTACCTCCCTGCGCTTTGAAGAAAGTATACGCCATTCCTCCTCCGATAATAATATCAGTCGCGCGCTCCAATAAATTTTCTATGATCAGTATTTTATCTGACACTTTCGCTCCTCCTATAATTGCCGTGAATGGCTTTTGCGCTTCATGCAATACCTTCTCTGCACTAACTACTTCTGCTTCCATTAAATAACCAAATGTTCTATTTTCTTTTGAAAAATATTGTGCAATGATTGCGGTAGAAGCATGCGCTCTGTGCGCTGTTCCAAATGCATCGTTCACATATACATCTCCCAATTGTGCTAATTTTTCGGCAAATACAGCATCTCCTTTTTCTTCCTCTTTATAAAATCTTAAGTTCTCTAATAGCAATACTTGGCCTGCTTGTAAAGCTGCCGCCTTATCTATTGCTTCCGCGCCTATGCAGTCATTTGCAAACTGCACGTCCTTGCCACCTAGCAATTCAGCTAAATGCGCCACGACATGCTTTAAAGAATACTTATCCGTAGGTCCCTCTTTGGGTCTACCTAAATGACTCATTAAAATAACACTGCCGCCATCTTGTAAAATTTTGTTGATCGTTTTTACTGTAGCACGCATACGGGTATCATCTGTGATTTGAAATTGGTCATTTAAAGGCACATTGAAATCTACACGTACTAGGGCTTTTTTACCCGCAAAAGAAAAGGATTGAAAAGAACTCATATTTTTTATTTATTGTATTAAAAAGGAAGAAACAAAAATGCCCCCGATTGGTCGGAGGCATTGATTTATTTAAAAGCTTATTTTATTTTACTTGCAAAGTATTTCACAGTACGAACCAATTGACTTACATAGCTCATTTCGTTATCGTACCAAGCTACCGTTTTTACCAACTGGATATCTCCTTGTGTCATTACTTTTGTTTGTGTTGCATCAAACAAAGAACCGTATGCAATACCGATGATATCTGAACTTACGATCTCGTCTTCTGTATAACCAAAAGATTCGTTTGCTGCTGCCTTCATCGCTGCATTGATTTCTTCTACTGTTACTTTCTTAGATAAGATAGTCGTTAATTCAGTTAAAGAACCAGTAATCGTTGGAACACGTTGTGCAGATCCATCTAATTTACCTTTCAAGCTTGGCAACACTAAGCCAATTGCTTTAGCAGCACCAGTACTGTTAGGTACAATGTTTGCAGCTGCAGCTCTTGCTCTTCTTAAATCATTTTTAGGATGAGGTCCGTCCAACGTATTTTGGTCGTTTGTATAAGCGTGCACTGTTAACATTAATCCTGTTACAATACCGAATTGATCTTCTAAAACTTTAGCCATTGGTGCTAAACAGTTGGTCGTACAAGATGCACCAGAGATCACTGTTTCTGTACCATCAATAATTTCATGATTCGTATTGAAAACAACTGTCTTCATTTCGCCAGTTGCTGGAGCAGAGATTACCACTCTTTTAGCACCTGCTTGAATATGCAATTCAGCTTTTTCTTTATCTGTGAAGAAACCAGTTGACTCAATCACCACATCTACATCATGCGCTCCCCAAGGAATTTGAGCAGGATCTCTTTGAGCATATATTTTTACAGCATGGCCATTCACCACTACTGAATCTTCAGTTGCTTTCACTTCTGCATCAAAACGACCTTGAGCACTATCATATTTCAATAAGTGAGCTAAGGCAGCTGGAGAAGTAAGGTCATTGATTGCCACTACCTCGATACCTGGTGTATTATAAATTTGACGGAAAACTAAACGTCCGATACGGCCAAAACCGTTGATTGCTACTTTTACTGAGCTCATTGTATTCGATTTATTTTTTAATAGAGGCACGAAGATACAATCCTTTTAAAAAAAATTGTCAAAAAAATATACAAAAGAACTGCATGAAGTCAATAATGATGGGGATTTTAACAAACATCGGTTCGTTTTCAAAAGCACAAAGCTTTGCATTCAGCTTGCTGCCTGAAAATTTAATTTCAAAAATCAGGGAAAAAAAGACAAAATTGTTTGGCAGTAAAGCCTATGAATCCTATTTTTGCGACCCAATTGACCCAAAAGGTCTTAAAGTTGGCCGGTTCGTCTATCGGTTAGGACAGCCCCCTTTCACGGGGCAAAGACGGGTTCGATTCCCGTACCGGCTACAAAGCCTCTCATGCAAATGAGAGGCTTTTTTAATGTGACACAACG
>CALPLN020000143.1 GCA_943324415.2 Sediminibacterium ginsengisoli
ACCTGCATCTTCCTTACTATCGTTCTTTTGAATTTTTTCTTTAGGAATCTGATCTACAAAAATCTTTTGAGGCGCTTTTTTTTCAGGAAATAACTTCTTCTCCGTAAATCTTTTAAAATAGGGAAAATCAATCTGATCCATATACGCAGGGAACTTAACACCACGTACTTCTATCATCACCATTTCATCATTCATGATTTCAATGATATGTCCTTCCTCATTGCTATGCAAGACCAAAATCTCATCACCCACCTGATACTTCATCTATTATTTTTTTGCTAAAAGACTATGCTTTTTAGAATACAAATTGTAAATCACCAAACCAATCAACATCCAAACAAAGAACCACAACCAGCTTACTGGAGGTATCTCGATCATTAAATATAAACAGCATAGTGCGCCAATGATTGGTATCACTGAATATTTTCTTAAAAAACTCAAAGTGGCCACAACAATTAATATCAATACAAAGACTAAAAATAAAATTTCTTGATACCCCTCGTTTCCTGCTTCCTTAAATGCATTGATAATTCTATATTGACCAAAATATAAGAATATCAGCGCTAAAGCTGGAATGATATATTGACCATTGATATAAGGCAATCTAAACGCTTGACGCTTCACCGAAGGAGATAATCTAGGCAAGACCAAAACACCAAAACAAACTAGCACAAATGCAAAAAGCGTTCCTATACTTGTTAAATCAGTCATTCTAGAAATGGACATGAATAAGGCAGGTACACCAACGAATATCCCTGTAATGATGGTCGCAAATGCAGGAGTTCCAAATTTAGGATGTACTTCTGAGAATTTTTTAGGTAACAAACCATCACGGCTCATGCTCATCCAAATTCTAGGTTGTCCTAATTGAAACACCAAGAGCACACTGGTAGTCGCAACTACAGCACTAATAGAAATGATGTAGCCAATTTTATGTAAACCAATTCTTTCAAAGACAAATGCCAATGGATCATCCACTTTCAATTGAGTATAGTTGACCATACCGGTTAAAACCAAGGCAATTAAAATATACAACACCGTACAGATTAATAAGGAATAGATCATGCCTCTTGGCATATCCCTTTGTGGATTTTTACATTCTTCTGCAGTAGTAGAAATGGCATCAAATCCGATATACGCATAAAACACAGCAGATACGCCGGCCAACACACCTTTAAAGCCATTGGGCATAAATGGAGCCCAATTTGCAGTATCCACATAAAAGAAGCCAAGAACAATCACCATTAAGATAATGGCAATTTTAAAAATCACCATCAGGTTCGTACTTTTTTTACTTTCTTTAATCCCTCTGTACACTAACATTGTGATCAATACCACAATAACAAATGCAGGAACATTTAAAATGATTCTCGTTTGTCCAATCATTGGTGCATTGGTAATGGCATCATACCCTATTCTAGCCAGTTTACTAAAGGTGGCTGGCGTCCCCCCAGAAGCTAGATGTTTCATTGCTTCTTCATAACCTTGATAGGCTGTTTCAAAATTGGTTGACAACCAACCCGGAAGATGAATATGAAAACCTTCTAATAAATTGATGAAGTATCCGCTCCAACTTATTGCTACCACAATATTGCCAATCGCATATTCTAAAATCAATGCCCACCCAATAATCCATGCAATCAGTTCGCCAAAAGTCACATAAGCATAAGTGTATGCGCTTCCTGCTATCGGCACACGGCTAGCAAATTCAGCATAACATAATGCGCTAAAACCACAAGTGATGGCAGTGATGACAAATAAAATGGATATTCCTGGGCCACCGTGAAAAGCTGCTGTTCCAATAGTAGAAAAAATTCCCGCGCCAACAACTGCCGCAATCCCCATTAAGGTAAGATCACGAACACCTAATTCTTTTTTTAATCCACTCGTACTATGTCCGTCCACTAAACCGGCTTCTGCATCTTGTACAATTTTTTCAATTGACTTCTTTCTGAATAAAGACATATATAATTATTGGATTCTGTTCATTAAATAATTCGCCAAATCGATCAATGGCTTTTTCCTTGCAGAAACCACTGCAATGGATTCTAAATGCGCCAAGGCTTCTTGCATGTATTTTTGCTTTAAGTCTTCTGCCCATGCATCTACTTTGCAATCCTTAAAAATAGTTAACACCTGATCTACTTTATCTGCAGGATCAGAAGCCAATAAAGCATTTAGTGTTATCAATTGTTCCGCATTGGCCATTTCTAAAGCACGGATTAATAGGAAGGTTTTTTTGTTTTGCTTAATATCACCTCCAGCTTCCTTGCCAAATAAACTTGCATCACCAAAGGCATCTAAATAATCATCTTGTATTTGAAATGCAATTCCTAATTTCTTACCAAACTCATATAAATGTTTACAATTGTGTTCGCCAGCTCCACCGATGATAGCACCCATTTCTAAACTTGCTGCTAATAACACAGAAGTTTTTAAGGTAATCATGTGGATGTACTCATCAATCGTAACAGTTGCTTTTTTGGCATAGTCCATGTCTAATTGCTGTCCTTCACAAACCTCTCTTGCTGTTTGATTAAAGAGACCCAATATTTTAGACAAATGATTGGATTGGATTGGCTGCAAATATTCATAAGCTCGAATCACCATAATATCTCCAACCAATAAAGCAGTGTTGGCATCATATTTCGTATGCACTGTAGGCTGTCCTCTTCTTAAACTTGCCTCATCCATCATATCATCATGAACCAACGAAAAATTATGAAATAATTCAACGGCTTTGGCTGCTAGGAAAGCATCAGGATGTAAGTCACTAAATAACTCATTACCTAATAAACATAAAACTGGACGAATGCGTTTTCCGCCAATTTTTAAAAAGTATTCACTAGGCTCATACAATGTAGCCGGCTGTGAAGGAAAATGTAGTGTATCGAAATCTTGATTGAATTTTTCGATCAGTTCTTGAAAAGGATGCATGTTACAAACTTACCCAAATTTTACCATTTTTTAAACAGTTGTTTGGGCCTTGAGCACTAAATTTGTGTAATTCAAAAATCTAATTATCATGCGAATAATCCCCTATTTATTTATTCCATTTTTAGGACTTCTTTCCCTTCAAACGAATGCTCAATCTTATACCTTAGAGCCTGAACAAAAAACTGGCCCTTTTAATACAGGCTATAAAAAAGCAATAGGTGTTAAAATGTACCCTAGCGCCATTTCCTATAAATCTTTCATGACAGGCAGTAAGGCCATCGAAGTATTAGGCTATTTTACCTTAGATGGATTGAGAACGACTGTGATGATTGAAAAATACAGCCCCTTTGCCAATACAGATCAGTTAAGTTGGTATATCGGGTACGGTGGACACTTGGGGATTTGGAGCGAAGAATGGAAAAAAAATAACCCAACACATGATGCTGGAATTGCCTTAGGTGTGGATGGCATCCTAGGTTTGGATTATAAGATTAAAAACGCACCACTCAACTTAAGTTTGGACTGGCAGCCCTCCTTTAATTTCGTTGGAGCAAGTTATTTTGAAAGTGGCTGGGCTGGCTTAGGCATTCGCTACACCTTTAAATAAGGTTTTAACAAAAGCTGTTTTATCAAATAAAATAAGGTCATCTAGCTGTTCTCCTACACCTATATATTTAACGGGGATCTTACATTGGTGCGCAATAGCAAGTAATACACCGCCTTTTGCTGTACCATCTAGTTTAGTGATGGCAAGTGCAGTCACATTGGTCACCGCCATGAATTGTTTAGCTTGTTCTAAGGCATTCTGACCGGTAGACCCATCTAATACCAATAACACTTCCTGCGGTGCACTGGGCAATTGTTTTTGAATCACACGTTTGATCTTATTCAATTCGTCCATCAAATGTGCCTTATTGTGAAGACGACCCGCTGTATCGATGAAAACAATATCAGATTTTCTTGCAATGGCAGATTGTACGGTATCAAAAGCAACTGAACTTGGATCCGCTCCCATATTTTGCTTTACAATGGGCACACCTACCCTTTCACTCCAAATAGTCAATTGATCCACTGCTGCAGCTCTAAACGTGTCCGCAGCACCCAATAAGACGTCGTTGCCAGCAGCTTTAAAATGATGCGCCAACTTGCCAATAGTGGTTGTTTTACCAACACCATTCACTCCTACCACTAAAGTTATAAAAGGTTTCTTATCTGCAGGTATTTGAAAACCAGCAAGATCTTGCGGGGTATCTACTAATAAATTGGCAATCTCATCGTAAAGAATTTGGTTCAATTCGGATGTGGACACATACTTGTCCTTTTTAACTCTGTCTTGAATTCGTTCAATAATCGCCAAGGTGGTATCTACCCCCACATCTGCACCAATCAGCGCTTCTTCTAACTGGTCTAAGACTTCCTCATCTACAGAAGTTTTGCCAATAATCACTTTAGAAATACGTTCAAAAAAACCTTGTTTGGTCTTTTCTAAGCCCTGATCTAGTGATTCCTGTTCCTTTTTCCCAAATAATTTTCCTAAAAAACTCATAGGTTGTAAAATTAATCAATTACAAGATCCAATACAATAAAAAAAACCTTCACTATTGCTAATGAAGGTTTTGAATAATATTGATGTCGAAAATCAATAGCGGTAATTATTTACCAGCTAAGAATTCTTTTACATTGTCTTTATAAACGATAGACTCTTTAAAAGTATACGCACCTGTTTTAGGGCTACGTACCGCTTTAATTACTTTAGTCCAGTTTTTTGCTTCAGCAGAAGCCTTAAGATCCTTGATTTTCGCGTTTTTAGAAGCTGCTTTTGCCATGATTATTTAATTTCTTTGTGTACAGTTACTTTTTTCAAAATTG
>CALPLN020000144.1 GCA_943324415.2 Sediminibacterium ginsengisoli
TAGGAATGGGGCATTGGGGTCGATATTGGATTGTGCAGATAAAGTCAATACTGAAAATAAGCTTACAATAAAAATACTGAATAGGGTACTTACTTTTTTCATGGTTTATTTATTTTTTTGAGCCATCATACGCATGGCTTTTGCGTCTTGTAAAAATTCAGATGCGAAGATGAAATCGTTTAATAATTTATTCTGACTAAAAATGATCTCTTGATTACTTCCTTCCCATTCCTTCTTCCCTTTGTGAAGGTAGATAATGTATTCACCTATCTCCATTACACTGTTCATGTCATGTGTCACAACAAGGGTGGTGATATTGAATTCTTTGGTTAATTCTTTAATTAATTGATCGATCACTAGGGAGGTCTGAGGATCTAAGCCAGAATTGGGTTCGTCACAGAATAAATACATTGGTTCTAATACCAAAGCGCGCGCTAGACCAACACGTTTTTTCATACCACCACTAATTTCAGCAGGATATTTTTCGTTCACTCCGGTGAGTTGCACTCGATCCAGTATCTTATTTACTTTCGCTATTTTTTCGGCCTCTTTTAAGTCACTAAACATGTCCAATGGAAACTTAACATTCTCTTCGACGGTCATAGAATCAAATAAAGCATTCCCCTGAAATAACATACCTATGCTGTTCCTTAAATCTTTCTTTTGTTCTTTGCTTAGTGCAGCAAAATCAGTTTGATCAAATAATACTTTTCCTTGGTCTGCTTGAATTAAATCCACGATGCATTTAACCAATACTGTTTTGCCACTTCCGCTAGCGCCAATAATAAGATTGCACATACCTGTTTTAAACTGGGCACTCACATCGTCGATAATGACTTTATCGCCAAAGGCTTTGTTGATATGTTGTATTTCAATCATGAGGTTATAATGGCACTTGTAAAGTTAAGAGATCTTCAAACTGATCCGCCCTACTGATTAATTTGGCTTCCCCATTTTGATATAAAACCTGCGCTGGCTTGAATCTTGCGTTGTAGTTGCTTGCCATTTCATAACCATAGGCACCTGCATTGTAAAATACCAATAAATCACCTTCTTCTATAGTGGGGATAGCTCTATCCCATGCAAAAGTATCCGTTTCGCAGATATTGCCAACCACTGCATACTGCTTTAGGGGCTTGTCAGGGTTTGTTAAATTATCAATATGATGATAAGCGTCATAAAACATCGGACGAATTAAATGATTCAATCCGGTGTTGAGTCCTGCGAAAGTCAGCGATCCCGAAGTTTTTAATACATTCACTTTGGCAATAAAAAATCCAGCTTCGCTTACCATGAATTTTCCTGGTTCAAACCATGCTATTAAGTTACGTCCATATTTTTCAGACAATTGCTTCATCGCCTTATTCACTTCTGCGCCAAGCAAGGCCATATCTGTACCTTGTTCGCCTGGCTCGTAGGGCACTTTAAAACCACCGCCAAAATCCAATACTTCCACTGTTGGGAAATGAGGAAGTAGGGTATCAAATACTTCTGCGGACTTAATAAATACAGCCACATCTTTTATCTCACTACCTGTATGAATGTGTAAAGTGCGAACATTGATTTTGTATTTTTCCTGAATCGATTTTAATGCATCCATTTGTGCCACCGGAATACCAAATTTACTTTTGTCGTGGCCTGTTGATATTTTCAAATTACCGCCCGCCATAACATCAGGTCTTATGCGAACGCCAACTGCTTTTGAGGCGCCAAATTGTTGACCAAACTTTTCTAAGTTAGATAAGCTATCAATATTAACATGTACGCCTAATTCAACAGCAGTGGATATTTCATCGAACCCAACACTGTTGCTAGTGTATAAAATATTGCTGGGTAAAAATCCAACATGCAATGCCAATTTCACTTCATTGATGGAACTGCAATCAATATTGCAACCCATCTCTTTAATCACTTTTAAAATATGAATATTGGTCAATGCTTTACATGCATAAAAAAAACGAGTCTGTGTTAACTCAAACTGCGTTAGTAAATTTTGATATTGCTGTTCAATTTTTTCTGCATGGTACACATAAAGTGGTGTTCCAAATGTTTGTGCAGCTGCATTCAAATGTGCGTAGGAAAGACTTGCATTCATACTATAAAGATACGGCCAGAACTAGGTTCTGGCCGTATCTTGGTTCAATATTTTTAGGAAAATCCATGAAAGGAAAAAAGGACTAATCGTTATCTACTGGACTTTCTGGAGCGACATCTTCTTCATTTGATTCTGGCGTAAAATCTCCCGTCTCTTCTTCTGAGTTAGGTGTGTCAGCTTGTTCGTTTTCTTCTGCAATGGCTTCGGCCGTTTGCTCAAACACACTATTGTCTGTAAAATCTTCTGGCTTGATCACCGTAGCTTCTACAATCTGATCCGCCAACACTTCTTTGATCTTAGGTAAGTCTTCTGTAGAGTTGATACCAAAGTAATCCATGAAGTTTCTAGAAGTAGAGTATACCAATGGCTTACCTGGAAGTAATTCGTTACGACCACTGATGACAATTAATTCTTTCTCTAATAATTTCTGGATGGAATAGTCACTATTCACGCCTCTAATGGCTTCCACTTCGCCTTTAGTAATCGGTTGTTTGTAAGCAATGATTGCCAATGATTCCAATGCAGCGTTGGATAAGCGTTTTAAGAACTTATCGCCATTCAATTGCGCAATGGTGGTGTGGAATGCAGGCTTGGTTAAAAACTGCCATCCGCCCCCGCTTTGCTTTAATTCAAAGGGGTAGTATTCTGTTCCGTATTTTTCTTGGATACCTTCTAAAGCAGATTCAATCTGTTCCAGCGTGATACGCTCTTCTAAGAATCCAAAAGCATTATTGATTAATTCAGTGATATCATTCGCATTTAATGCTTTATCACTTGCGAAAACCAAGGCTTCAATATGCGGAATGATTTGACTTATTTCCATAATTCTTTTGCTTATCCGTTTAATGCAGCAGCACCACTAACGATCTCCGTTAATTCAGTCGTAATAGCAGCTTGTCTTGCACGGTTATAAGATATTTTCAATGATTTCAACAATTCGTTGGCGTTTTCACTTGCCTTATCCATTGCAGTCATTCTAGCGCCATGCTCACTTGCATTGGCATCTAACACTGCTTTGAATAATTGAGTGTTCAATATTTTAGGCATCAATTCTGCCACTAAAGCTTCCTTCTGTGGTTCAAAAATGAAATCTGTTTTTTTAGTATTGGCTTTCTTTTCCATTTTTGGAATAGGCAAGAAAGGTTCTGATTTATATACCTGGGTTGCTGCGTTTTTAAATTCGCTATATACAATTTCAATTGCATCAAACTCTTTGTTCTCAAAGGCTTTCATCGCAGCTTTTGCAGCAGCTTGAACCGTTTCAAACTTCAAATTCAAGAAGATGTCTTTGAAATCAGCATTCGTATTGTATCCTAATTTACTCAAACTTTCAAAGCCCTTTTTACCAATGTTCCAGATGGTTACATTTTGTGTTGCATATTTTTCTGCGATTGTTGCGCGGGTCATTTTTACCAAGTTGGCATTGTAACCACCACACAATCCTCTGTCAGAGGTAACCACAATAAATAATACATTGTTTACAGGACGTTGTTCCGCTAGCGCCAAATTCATATCTCCCTCTAAACTGCTGATGATATTGCTTAACATATCTTGCAGTTTGCGAGCGTAAGGTCTCATTTGGGTAATGGCATCTTGTGCACGACGTAATTTTGCAGCGCTCACCATCTTCATCGCTTTGGTGATTTGCTGTGTACTTTGGGTACTTTTAATTCTATTTCTAACTTCTTTTAATTGACCAGCCATAGTGCTTGTTTATTAGGCGAGCAAAGGTATCATTTTTTAGTCAATTTCCACTTCAAACCCCCGCCAACTTAATTTTTTGATCCAACTGGCCTTAAAATCACCAAACTCACCCCAATTACTTATCTTTGAAGCCCCTTGATTAACAAGGACAAACACACCTATTTAGCTAGATTATGTTGCAGATTATCAATAAACTATTTGGCGGATCAAAAAGCGAGAAAGACGTCAAGAAAATACAGTATTTAGTTCCAGTCATAAATGGTCATTTTGAGGCCTATAGAACCCTTACCCATGACCAATTAAGGAATAAAACAGCCGATTTTAAATTCCGAATTACGGAGCACCTTAAATCGATTGACCAAGTTATTGCCGAGGCGCAGAACAGGGCCGAGGAGCTAGACCTGGCCGATCTATTGGGCAAAGACGCGATTTATCAAGAGATCGACAAGTTAAAAAAAGACCGTGACCAAGCCTTAGAGTTGGTGTTATGGGATATTTTACCAGAAGCTTTTGCTGTCGTAAAAGAAGCGGCACGCAGATTTACTGAACATGACGCGTTAACAGCTACTGCGACCGATCTGGATCGCGAGTTATCCGTTAAAAAAGAATATGTGACGATCCAAGGGGACCAATCTGTCTTCCAAACGACTTGGAAAGCAGCAGGTACGCCGATTCGTTGGAATATGGTACACTATGATGTACAGTTAATTGGGGGTATTGTATTGCATCAAGGTAAGATTGCCGAGATGTCAACCGGTGAGGGTAAGACCTTGGTGTCCACTTTGCCAGCCTACTTGAATGCGCTTGCAGACGAAGGAGTGCATATTGTTACGGTGAACGATTATTTGGCGAAAAGAGATAGTGAGTGGAATGGTACGTTATTTGAGTGGTTGGGCATTACGGTAGATTGTATCGACAAGCATCAGCCTAATTCCGAAGACAGAAGAAATGCATACCGTGCGGGCATCACCTATGGTACCAA
>CALPLN020000145.1 GCA_943324415.2 Sediminibacterium ginsengisoli
GGCAAAATCAAGTTCAGAAACTCCTCTAATGCAACAGCATCGGGCTATTAAACAAAAATACCCTGACGCAATTTTGCTCTTTAGAGTGGGTGATTTTTACGAAACATTTGGAGAAGATGCGGTGATTGCATCTAAGGTTTTAGGCATCACGTTAACCAAGCGAAACAATGGCTCAGCTTCCTCTAGTGAACTTGCTGGTTTCCCCCACCATTCTTTAGATACCTATTTGCATAAATTGGTGAAAGCGGGGCATAGAGTTGCCATCTGCGACCAATTAGAAGATCCTAAAACAGTGAAGGGCATTGTGAAGAGAGGTGTCACAGATATGTTGACCCCAGGCATTGCCACGAACGATAAATTATTGGAACATAAACAGAATAATTTCTTAGCTGCTGTATTTATTGAACATGAAAAAGGCGGTATCGCCTTTTTGGATATTACAACAGGTGAATTCTTAATTGCCGAGGGCAATTTGGAATACTTAGATAAATTATTGCAAAGTTTACAACCTGCTGAAATTCTTTATCCAAAAAATTACCAAACTGCATTCAAAGACCATTTTGGCACTGGATTTTATACTTATGGTTTAGACAGTTGGATTTTTGATGAAGCCTTTGCGACTGAACTTTTATTAAAACAATTTCAGACACAAAATTTAAAAGGTTTTGGCATAGAAGCACAAAGATTAGGCATCATAGCTGCAGGTGCTATCATGCATTATTTAAAAGAAACGGAACACCCTCACTTACAACATATCCATACCATTGGTCGCATCGATCGCAATGAAATTTTATGGATGGATAAATTCACCATTCGTAATTTAGAATTAATTGGCAATGGCGCTGGACAAAAGGGCTTGATAGATATTATGGATGCCACTAAGAGTCCTATGGGTGCAAGGTTATTAAAGCGTTGGTTGATTTTTCCATTACAATCTTTGGAGCAAATTAACCAACGACACAGTGCGGTTGCTTATTTTGTGGATGCTAAAGAAACAACCAGTTCGATCCATGAGACCATTGAATCTTGTGGCGATTTAGAAAGACTCACCAGTAAATTAGCTAGTCGAAAAATTCAACCAAGAGAACTAGTTCAATTGGAAAAATCATTGACTGCGGTGGCTTCTATCAAAACAACTTTAACCCCTAGCACCAACGCCTATTTAAAAACACTAGCAGACCAGTTAGTGATTTGTTCGAATACCATCGAAGCAGTGCAACACCATATTATGGAGCAGCCCCCTGCAACGATCATGAAAGGCGGATTTATAAACAATGGGGTGTCCAATGAATTAGATGAGCTGAGGACGATATCAAGTGGTGGAAAGGAATACCTCACCCAATTGCAAAACAAAGAAGCTGAAATCACTGGTATTAGTTCTTTAAAGATTGGTTACAACAATGTATATGGTTATTATTTAGAAGTAACTCATGTGCACAAAAACAAAGTACCCGCAGATTGGATTCGTAAACAAACATTGACCACCGCAGAAAGATATATTACGCCTGAATTAAAAGTATACGAGGAGAAGATTTTAGGAGCAGAGGATAAAATATTTGCATTGGAACAACAATTGTATCAAGCATTATTAGATCGTATTTTAGTTGACCTCAATGCCATTCAAACCAATGGACAATTTGTGGGTATCATTGATTGTTTATTGTGTTTCGCACAAATTGCAAAGCAGTATAAATATTGTCAACCAACAATGACTGACGATGGTGTATTGTCTATTACAGAGGGAAGACATCCTGTGATTGAGCAGACCCTTCCAATTGATACCCCTTATATCGCCAACAACACCCATTTGGATCCCAATGACCAACAAATCATTATCCTAACAGGACCCAATATGAGCGGAAAGAGTGCGGTATTAAGACAAACTGCATTGATTACATTAATGGCCCATATGGGTTCCTTTGTACCCGCTACTGCTGCATCGATCCCCTTGACTGATAAAATATTTACACGTGTAGGAGCAAGCGACAATTTGAATGCGGGAGAATCTACTTTTATGGTGGAGATGATTGAAACTGCAAGTATCTTAAATAACTTAAGTACAAGAAGTTTAATCTTATTGGATGAGATCGGAAGAGGCACATCTACTTATGATGGTATTTCTATCGCATGGAGTATTGTAGAGTACTTGCAAAAATCGGCGCATCGTCCTAAAACATTATTTGCGACGCATTATCATGAATTAAATGATTTAGAAGGCCAATTGACCCGTGTACACAACTATCATGTAAGCCATAAAGAAGTAGGCAATAAAATCATCTTCTTACGCAAATTAGCCAAAGGTGGCAGTACACATAGTTTTGGTATCCATGTGGCTAAGATGGCCGGTATGCCCAATGAATTAGTAGATCGCGCCAACACCATCTTGCATGAAATGGAATTAAAAAACAAGGAACACCAAACTGCAAGCCCTTCTGTGCAAGCCCCAACAGAGAAATTCCAATTGTCTATTTTTGATGCGCATACTGAAACATTTGAATCGATTCGTAAAGAACTAGAAAGTATTGATATCAATAACCTCACTCCTGTGGAAGCATTGATGAAATTGCAGGCCATCAAACAAAAACTAAATTAAAAAAAAGAAGCGTCTCAATTAGGACGCTTCTTTTTTTATCAGAAAATCATGATGTATTATTTTATTAATGCTGCATAAATCTTTGCAAATAATTTTTGATGCGTTCTTGTAATCCAGCACTTACAGGCACAAGCGGTAATCTTAATTCGTTTTGAATCAACCCTTGCTCGGCCATAAAAGCTTTAATCCCTGCAGGATTATTTTCTTCATACATATAGGCATACCCTTCGATCAATAAATCATTGACTCTTTTGGCCATTGAGAAATCACCCGCCATAGAAAATCGAATCATATCTCCAAAGGGCTTTGGAAAAGCATTCGCTGCTACACTAATCACCCCATCCATGCCGCATGCAATTTGTGCCATTACAATCTCATCATCCCCACTCACTACCAAGAAATCACTTGGGCGATCTTTCAAGATGTCAATCGTTTGTGCCATGTCTGGACCCGCCTCTTTGATACCCGCAATATTAGGATGATTCGCTAAACGTAAAGTGGTAGTTGCTTTCATATTGACACCAGTACGACCTGGTACATTGTATAAAAGAATAGGTAAAGGAGCTGCATCAGCAATAGCAGTATAATGCTGGAACAATCCTTCCTGTGAAGGTTTATTGTAATAAGGGGTGACACTTAAAATGGCAACCGCTTTTTCTAAAGGATATTGTTTAAAAGAAGCAATCAATGAAGCAGTATCATTTCCACCAATACCTACTACCACTGGTACCCTTCCGTTGACTTTGTTGTACGTGCAATCCAATACCGCTATTTTTTCTTCAAAGCTTAGTACGACAGATTCTCCTGTAGTACCCAAACTAACGACATAGTCTATTCCTCCAGCAATTTGAATATCTATTAAGTTTTCTAATGCCTCAAAATCAATTGATTTATCTTTTTTGAATGGTGTCACCAATGCAACACCTGTTCCTTGTAAGGTTTGTCTTAACATATGGATTTTTTCATTAGGCTTCCTCCCAGAATCCCATTTTACAGTATTTTTCAATTCTATTTTCTACCCTAGTAGCTGGTGCAATGTCTTTTATTTCATCCAACGCTTTAATGATTTGTTGCTTAAGCATTGCCGCCGCTGCTACATAATCCCAATGTGCACCACCCAATGGCTCTTGTACAATTTCATCTACCAAGCCAAATCCTTTCATATCATTTGCGGTCAATTTCAATTGCTCAGCTGCCAATTCTTTTTTATCCCAACTTCTCCAAAGGATAGAACTACAACTTTCAGGAGAAATCACCGTATACCAGGTGTTTTCCATCATCAAAGTCTTATCTCCCACCCCTATGCCTAAGGCACCGCCACTAGCGCCTTCACCAATAATAACAATCACGATGGGCACTTTAAGACGGATCATTTCATAAATATTACGTGCAATGGCCTCTCCTTGCCCTCTTTCCTCCGCTTCTAGACCAGGAAATGCCCCCGGTGTATCAATTAGACAAACCACTGGTTTATCGAATTTTTCGGCCAATTTCATCAATCTAAGGGCTTTTCTATATCCTTCTGGGTTGGCCATCCCGAAATTACGCATCTGTCTAGCCTTTGTATTGCTTCCTTTTTGTTGACCAATCATCATGACCGTTTGGCCATTGAATTCGGTAAATCCACCCACCATGGCCTTGTCATCTTTCACATTTCGGTCTCCATGCAATTCAATGAATTTATCACACATTAATTGGATATACTTTAAAGTATAAGGCCTATCTGGATGACGGCTCAATTGCACACGTTGCCACGGGGACAAGGATTCCGTGATGGCCTTACGTTTGTCCACTATGGATTGTTCCAACTGTTTTATAGTTGCGGATAAATCAATTTTAGGGTTCTTTTCGGCCAATTTCTTGGTCGCATCAATCTGCTCATACAAGTCCTTAATGGGCTGCTCAAATTCTAAAAACTGTCTATTTGGGTATTCTGGCATAATCTTAGTTTGGGCTGTAAAAATAATACATCATTTTTTAATAAAAGATTTGTTTAAAAAACTTCTTTCCCCTTATCTTTGCAACCCGGAAATAGGAAACTGGTTTCGGAGTTCTTGGATCGGTAGTTCAGTTGGTTAGAATGCCGCCCTGTCACGGCGGAGGTCGCGGGTTCGAGTCCCGTCCGGTCCGCAAGAATAAACAAAACCCCTTGATTATCAAGGGGTTTTTTATTGCCTGTAGCTA
>CALPLN020000146.1 GCA_943324415.2 Sediminibacterium ginsengisoli
AGCACGGTTGCAGCAACCTTAATCCATAAAGCTATTGGAAATCGTCTTCATGGTATTTTTGTTGACAATGGAGTTTTAAGAAAAGATGAGTACCAACAGGTACTAGATATGTACCAAAATATAGGATTGAACGTAAAAGGCATAGATGCAAAAAATATGTTCTATGATGCCCTTGCAGGTAAATCTGACCCAGAAGAAAAGCGTAAAATTATAGGAAAACTATTTATAGATGTATTTCAAATAGAAGCTTCTAACATGTTGGAAGCCAAGTTTTTAGGTCAAGGTACAATTTATCCAGATGTGATTGAAAGCGTAAGCGTTCATGGACCATCTCAAACCATTAAGTCACACCATAATGTGGGTGGACTTCCTGATACCTTGCATTTAAAACTAGTAGAACCCCTACGAAGTTTATTTAAGGACGAGGTTCGTAAAGTGGGTCTTGAATTAGGCATCCCTTCTGATATGATCCAAAGACATCCTTTCCCGGGACCAGGATTGGCCATTCGTATTTTAGGTGACATCACACCCGAAAAGGTGGATCTTTTACAAAGAGCAGACGCTATTTATATCAATGGGCTGAAAGAATTTGGATTATATGACAAGGTTTGGCAGGCAGGAACCATTCTTTTACCTGTAAAAAGCGTTGGCGTAATGGGTGACGAGCGCACTTATGAGTTCACTGTTGCCCTAAGAGCTGTTACATCTGTTGATGGTATGACGGCAGATTGGGCACACTTACCTTATGAATTCTTAGCCCATATGAGCAACTCCATCATCAACCAAGTGAGAGGCATTAACATGGTTGTATATGATATCAGCAGCAAGCCTCCTGCAACGATCGAGTGGGAATAATTTGATATTTAATTTCAATAAAAAAGGGTTAATTCATTATATATCAATGAATTAACCCTTTTTACTTTAAGTCTACATCCTATTAGTTCAACTTCTTTTGTATCGAAGTGATTTGATCTTGCAATGTATTCACCACACCAGCTAGTTGATCCACATTCCACATAGGTTGTGCCCCTGCTTTATGGATGATGTATACCGCCTTCCAAACCTCCACAATATCTTTAGTGTTTACTTGATATGGCTCGTATAAAGGATTGTCACTCAACAAAGTAAGCTTCTCTCCAATTGAATCACTTGAACGATCATCATTGGTAATGATACGCTTATACACCACTCCGTCTGTATTAGATATAACGATATAGGTATTGCTACTTTTAACATCTTTAAGACTTACAACACGTTCCCCTACAATGACACTGCCACTTGGCGTTGGCAACATACTATCTCCAACAATCTCAAATGCACGGTATTCACCTGGAGCCAACATCGGCAAAGTGAAGGTATTTAACTCATCTATGAATTCAGGGTCGGCATATCCAGCCAAATAACCTGCCGCTGCTTTTACTGGCACAAATGAAACAATCGCTGCACTACTTGCACTATCTGTTTTAAGAGAACGACGACGCTCTATATAAGAGCCTCCCATATTGTATCCCTGGTTTAAGTCAAATTCCTCCATCTGGGAAAGATCCTGGAATAAGAAAACTTCCAAGCTAATATTGAATAAAGCACAAATAGCTTCCTGCACTTCTAATCTTGGTTCAGCCCTTCCTTCTTCATATGCTCCTACCAAGGAACGCTTAATTTGAAGTTGGTTGGCTAACTCCTCTTGAGTCCAATCACGTTGCTTTCTGATGAATTTTAAATTCTTTCCTGCGTATGACATAACTAATTATTTTAGTGCAATTTACTAATTATTTTAGTTTTTCCAAATTATTTTAGCAATTTCTTTTTTTTGAACAGATTCTACCTTCTTGGTAACTTGCAGCATGGCTAAAATAGTTGCAACAAAAAAGAGTTCCTCCAAGAAGGTTGAACCAGTCATTCTTATCACCAACGATGACAGTATCAGTGCCCCTGGCATCCACGCACTTGTGAAAGCGGTCAAAGGCTTGGGTAAGATTGTGGTGGTAGCACCGGATAAGCCCCAAAGTGGTATGGGTCATGCCATCACCCTTGGACAGCATTTAAGATTAACCAAGTTTCATTGGGTAGACGACCCCACCGTGGAAGCTTATTCTTGTAGCGGCACCCCTGTGGACTGTGTAAAATTGGCAGTGGATAAGGTGTTACACCGCAAACCAACCATTTGCCTCAGCGGAATCAACCATGGCGCCAACCATTCCATCAATGTGATTTATTCGGGAACTATGTCGGCAGCATTAGAAGCTTCTATCGAAAGTATTCCTAGTATAGGCTTTAGTTTATTAGATCTAGGTATAGAGGCAGATTTTACAGCAGCTGCCCATTTTGCCCGCATCATCGTTGAGCATGTGTTGGCCGATAAAAAATTGGACAAACACTTATGTTTAAATGTGAATATTCCTAAGGTAGAAACCAAGATGATCAAGGGGATTAAGATGTGTAAACAGGCCTATGCCAAATATGATGAGAAATTTGTTGAGCGTACCGATCCACATGGGAAAAAATATTATTGGCTTACCGGTGAATTCGTGAACTTTGATAAGTCAAAAGACACCGATGTTTGGGCACTTAAAAACAATTACGTAAGCGTGGTACCTGTTCAATTTGATTTGACCAACCATGCATTAAAAGCGCAATTGAGTAAAAAATGGAAATGGTAAAGCAATGCAATTAGAGAAAGACAATTATATCCTTGGCGTACTCATCGGTTTAGCGCTTCCCTTTTTGGGTTTTGTTGGATTCTATCAGTGGAAGTTTAGCATGGTACCGGTACAAACCTTTTTAGATTTATTGGCAAGCCAAAAGTCCATTCTTTCTGCGATGATCAGTGTATCGCTTTTATTAAATGCCGCTGCATTGACTTTCTTTTTCCAAAAACAAATTGACAAAACTGCAAAAGGCATATTTTTCACCACCTGTATTTATGCAATAGCAGCTATTGCAGCTAAATGGTTTTTATAGATGAAATACTACCTCATTGCTGGTGAAGCTAGCGGCGACTTACACGGATCCAATTTGATCAAAGCCATTTTAAAGAATGACCCTGCTGCCCAAATACAATGTTGGGGTGGCGATTTAATGCAAGCAGCTGGAGGACATCTAGTAAAACATTATCGAAGCCTCGCATTCATGGGCTTTGTTGAAGTATTGATGAATTTGAGGACCATCCTTGCCAATATCGCTTTTTGTAAAAAAGATATCGCGGCATTTGAACCTGACGTATTAATCTGCATCGATTATCCTGGCTTTAATTTACGAATCGCCAAATGGGCAAAAGCTAGCGGCATGAAAGTGGTGTATTTTATTGCGCCACAAGTATGGGCGTGGAAAGAAAACAGAGTGCCAGCCATGCGCGAATCGATTGATAGATTATTATGCATCCTCCCTTTTGAAAAAGCCTATTTTAAAGATAGATGGAACTGGGAGGTGGATTATATTGGACATCCTTTAATGGAAGTGATTGATGCACTTGAACCATTGGCACATCCCCTACCAGCATTAAAAGATCATGCATTGATCGCCCTATTACCTGGAAGTCGTCAACAAGAGATTCGAAAAAAATTACCTATCATGCTTTCTGTTGCAAAGGAATTTCCTATGGAACATTTTGTAGTCGCTCAAGCGCCAGGTATTGATCCTGATTGGTTCAATGCACTCATCCCTGATGCTCCAAATGTACATATAGTGGCTGCAAATACGTATGCCATCTTACAACATAGTAAAGCCGCGTTGGTAACAAGTGGGACTGCTACTTTAGAAACTGCATTATTGAATGTGCCAGAAATTGTATGTTATAAAGGCAACCCTATTACTTTAGCATTGGCTAAGCGTTTTGTAAAAATTAAATTCATTGCATTGGTGAATTTAATCATGAACAAGGAAGTGGTAAAAGAATTGATTCAAGAAGATTTGACAACAAAAAATCTTTCCATTGAATTAAGCAAACTATTAGAAGATCCATCTAGACAAGCTGCAATCAAAGCAGATTATGCTGCACTAAAACAAGTATTGACGACTGGACACAAAGCAACAACAGTCGCAGCGGCAATCATTCAAGAAACATTGAATAGCCGTCAAAAAAAATAAGCCTTACTTGAATCTTTTTGTTACTTATCTATAGCCTATTTAAAAAGCGGCAATATAAACACACGGAATAAAGTAAAGAGGATAGCGAAAATAAAGATCAATAATGAAATACGATTCATGCCATGCATATATTTCATCCATTGAGTCCTAGGCTGATTTGGATCTCTTTTCTTAATAAACAAGTACTCTCCAAATTGTCTTAAAATACCCATAAGTTTCTTTTTGTAAAAATAATGCTTAAATTGTAATACAAGTAGCCTTTAATAGACAATAAATATAATAATATGTTCTTAAAACTTTTTGGCATCGCACTCCCTGTATTCTTTGCAATAGATATGATATGGCTAGGACTTATCGCCAAGGACTTTTATGCAAAACAAATTGGGGGTTTAATGAAACCAGATATCAATTGGACCGCAGCAATCATCTTTTATCTCATTTTTATTGCAGGACTTGTTGTATTTGTCATTATGCCTGCAGTACTTAAAAATTCTTGGTCGCATGCTGTATTCATGGGAGCATTATTTGGATTTGTATGTTATGCGACTTATGACTTAACCAATTTAGCCGTTGCTAAAGACTGGCCATTA
>CALPLN020000147.1 GCA_943324415.2 Sediminibacterium ginsengisoli
AAGGCGCCTAAAATTAAATACGCTTTTAGATGTATGCCTTTTAGGTAAGTTAATAACTGACTGCTTAGGCCATCTTTAATAACTAAAACCAAGCCAAACAACATCGCAACGGATTCAATGATCAAACTAAATCCAAGAGGCCCCCACCAAGAAATGGGAAATTTATACAAGGCATAAGAACTTCCCCAGAAAAAACTTGAAGCAATGCCATACAGCATTCCTTTTTCAAATTCTTTAGCGTTATGTATCTCTCCTCTTTTATAGTATAACAAGAATAGCCCTATTGTACTTAATATAAATGCAATTAAATAATTACCCTGCCATGCTTCTCCCACAATAAAAACTGCAGTTAATATGGTAAACAATTTTAGTGAAGATACAGGCACCACAACACTTACAGGCGCTTTCTGAATACCTTGTAAAAAAAATACAAGACCAAAAATATTGAATACACTTAAGGCAATAGATAAAATAAATTCTTTATCAAATACAATGTCTCTTACTACCCAATATTTAAAAAAGTCTGCTTGACGAAATCCAAAATATAAAATCGCGAAAATAACAGTAGCAAAAATGCCCCTATAAAACATGCCAATTTGATATGGTATCGTGGTGGTTACTTTTTTCCAATAAGCATTGCTAATAGCAAAACAAAACGCACCAATTAAAACATAAATAATTCCCATATTAATATTCACAGTTCTTTGGTGTTCTTGCAAACGGAATGACATCTCTAATATTCGTCATGCCTGTGACAAATTGCACCATACGCTCAAAGCCTAAGCCAAATCCAGCGTGTGGCACTGTACCAAAGCGTCTTGTGTCTAAATAGTAACTCATCTCCTCTAAAGGAATATGCATTGCGTTCATTCTAGCTTCAAGTTGATCCAAACGCTCCTCTCTTTGTGATCCACCTACAATCTCTCCAATGCCTGGTGCTAAAATATCCATGGCGGCAACGGTTTCTTTACCGGCTTCACAACCGTCGTTCATACGCATGTAAAATGCCTTAATTGCAGCTGGATAATTGGTAACAATGACCGGCTTTTTAAAGTGTTGTTCTACCAAGTATCTTTCGTGCTCACTTTGTAAATCAATGCCCCATTTTACATCGTAGTTAAATTTCTTTTTCTTATAGTGATTGCTGTTTAATAAAATATCAATGGCTTCGGTATAAGTAATTCTTTCAAATCCGTTTTCTACAACAAATTTTAATTTTTCAATTAACCCTAATCCGCTTCTTTTTTCTGTAGGTAATTGTTTTTCTTCCTCTGCCAAACGCGCATCTAAAAATGCTAGATCATCCGCGTTACGTTCCATCACATAAGCAATCAAATACTTGATAAAATCTTCTGCCAAATTCATATTGTCTTCTAAGTCATTAAAAGCAACTTCTGGTTCAATCATCCAAAATTCTGCTAGGTGTCTTGTCGTGTTTGAATTCTCTGCTCTAAAGGTTGGACCAAAAGTATAAATGTCTGAAAACGCCATGGCGCCTAGTTCTCCTTCTAATTGACCACTCACTGTTAGATTGGTACTCTTGCCAAAAAAGTCTTCAGTAAAATCGATTTCACCTGCTTCGTTTTTTGGTGCACCTTCTAATGGAAGTGTTGTAACACGAAACATTTCACCTGCTCCTTCGGCGTCGCTAGAAGTGATGATTGGCGTATTTAAATATAAAAATCCGCGATCATTAAAAAATTGGTGGACCGCAAATGCCAATGAATGGCGGATGCGAAACACGGATCCAAACGTATTGGTTCTAAAACGGATATGTGCTTTTTCTCTTAAAAACTCTAAAGAATGTTTTTTAGGTTGTAGGGGATATTTTTCTGCATCGCTATCTCCTAGTACCTCGATTGCTGTAGCCTTTACCTCAACCGTTTGTCCCTTCCCTTGGCTTTCTACTACCACACCGGTTACTTTCAATGAAGCACCTGTTGTGACACGTTTTAATAAAGCGTCCTCAAATTCACCCAAACTTGCCACCACCTGCACGTTGTTATTGGTACTACCATCATTCAATGCGATAAACTGGTTATTTCGGAAGGTGCGAACCCATCCCATGACTACGACTTCGGACCCGATTGCTGATGTAGCATCGGTTCCGCTTAACAATTGCTTGATTTTGACTCTTTGGTTGAACATATGACTTATTTCGAGCTTCAAAGATAACCCATAAAAAATTGTTTTTTTATGCAAAAACTGCTTTACTTTGTGATAGAAACGAGCGAAACAGTCAGATTCTATTTTTCGCGCTTCTTCAATTATCGGTCAAATCTTGGCCAAACTCAACTAGATTTTTTCAAACATTCCACGATCTCGATTCGATTTAAAAAACCCTTCATTTACAGTGCAAGAAAAAGACGACAAACCAAAGAGCCGACGCAAGCCTGTTGCAGCGCCTGCTCCAACAGCTAAAGCAGAAGTAGCAGCACCAAAGCCAGCCCGCAAGCCCATTGCAAAAAAATCGGCAGAGCCAGCAGAAGAGCCTAAGCGTAGAACAGCAGCTCCAGTAAAAATTCAAAAAGACCATTCCGAAGACGATAAAGCTTCTAAAATAGCAGCTGCCTTATTTGGAGACGAATCAGGTGCAAGCCAAGCGCCTGCGCCAGTTGAAAATCCAGGAACAGCCACTGCAGCCCAAGGAGACCAAACCGGTCAAGAACCACAAGGTGGTCAACCGAATCAAAACCCTCAAGCTGCGGAACACCGTGGGCAAAGAGGTCCTGGACAAGGACAACATCCACATCAAAACAGACATCAACCTAAAAAAGAACCCGTATTCAATGTAGAATTCGACGGAGCCATTGCATCAGAAGGTGTGTTGGAAATGATGCCTGATGGATACGGATTTTTAAGAAGTTCTGATTATAATTATTTGTCTTCTCCAGATGACGTGTATGTTTCTCCTTCTCAAATCAAATTATTTGGTTTAAAAACAGGTGATACTGTGCAAGGAACCGTGCGTCCTCCAAAAGAAGGTGAGAAATATTTTGCATTAACAAAAGTGGATTTTGTCAATGGTAAAAAACCCGACGAAATTCGTGATCGTATTCCTTTTGATTATTTAACTCCTTTATTTCCTTTCGAGAAATTAAATTTATATACCACTGCTAATAATTATAGCACCCGTATCATGGATTTGTTTACACCAATTGGTAAAGGTCAACGTGGATTATTGGTTGCACAACCAAAAGTGGGTAAGACCATGTTATTGAAAGAAATTGCCAACGCGATTGCGGCCAATCACCCAGAATGTTATTTGATGGTGGTGTTGGTGGATGAGCGTCCAGAGGAAGTTACCGATGTGGAACGTTCTGTGAAAGCAGAAGTGATTGCATCTACTTTTGATGAGCCTGCCGAAAAACACGTTAAGGTGTCTACAATGGCTTTACAAAAAGCAAAACGCTTAGTAGAGTGTGGACATGATGTAGTGATTTTATTAGATTCAATTACACGTTTAGCACGTGCACACAATACAGTTGCTCCTAGCTCTGGTAAAGTTTTATCAGGTGGTGTGGAAGCAAACGCGATGCAAAAACCAAAACAATTTTTTGGTGCTGCTCGTAAAATTGAAAATGGTGGATCTCTAACAATCATTGCAACAGCCCTTGTTGACACGGGTTCTAAAATGGACGAAGTGATCTTTGAAGAATTCAAAGGAACTGGTAATATGGAATTGGTATTAGATCGTCGTTTAGCGAACAAGCGTATCTTCCCTGCAATTGATTTAACAGGATCAAGTACACGTCGTGATGATTTGTTATTAGATAAAGAAGTACTTCAGAGAATGAATATCCTTCGCTTATTCTTGAATGATATGAACACCGACGAAGCAATGAACGAATTATTAAAACGTATGCGCGGCACCAAAGACAACGAAGAGTTTTTAGCCAGCATGAATAGATAAGCTTGATTGAGAAATCACTAAATAAAAAAAGCCTCTGATAAATTCAGAGGCTTTTTTTATTATCTTTATCATTCCCCCGCCAAACTAAAATCGATCAAATGAATAAAAACAATTCATCGTTTTGGATGGGGATGTTATTAGTAGTACTTAGTTCTTGTTCTAAAACAAGTACCGAAACCCCATATACCCCAACTCCAACCATACCAGCTCCAGTCGTTACGGTGCCAACTAAGCTAGTTTACCCAACCAATACCTTAGATTCCGTTAGTGAAATAAACAAAACAACGTCTTGGTATAAAACCAATAAATCATTCAACGAATTGTTTGATGTTCACGCCTCGTATTATTGGGGATTTGAAATAACCAATGCGAATGTGCTCATTCCATACAATACTTCAACGACATCCAGCTGGAGCCCAAGCAAGTCTTATTATTGGAATGACCTTGGAAACTACTTGTATACTGATTTAACTGGTGATGGTAAAAAAGATCTATGGGCATACTATTTGAAAAGCCCCTGGCCTAACAACGCAACAGGATTACACTTGTTTTCTGAATATGAAAAAAGTAGCAATACTGCCGACATACAACAAGGCTTAACACAGGTAAGAAAATGCGTGCTTGCGGATTTTAATAATGATGGTCAAGACGAGATCATGTTATTTAGTTCAGGCTATGACGCGATGCCGTTTCCAGGAGATTCTCTTGCTATATTTTATGTTAAAGAAAAAAGATACCAA